>JAUWRQ010000170.1 GCA_030610515.1 Candidatus Eiseniibacteriota bacterium
CCCTGAGCCCGTGCGGGAGGTGCTGATTCCCGCGCAGCAGATCAACGACCTCGACTCGTCCGGCGCGGAGCAGCTGACGATGCTCCTGGGGGAGTTCGAATCGAGAGGTGTCGCGCTCTCGTTTGCGGAGGCGGAGCACAAGCTGCGAAAGGCCATCCAGCGGAGCGGCCTGGAGGAGAAGGTCGGCGCGGATCGCTTCTACGAGTCGATCGAGAAGGGCGTTCAGGCGTTCGTTCGCCGGCAGAAGTAGGCTCTCCGGCAGGCGGGCCATCGCACAAAGCCGTCCCCCGGGCTCCGATCACCCGGGGGACGGCTCTACATACGCACCCCGACTAGAAGTCGAACTGAACCCGCCCGACGTACGCGTTCCCCGTCCCGATCTCGCTGTCGTCGACGTCCTTCACGGACGCCCTGATGTAGTCGAACTTGAGACGGGCGTTGGGGTGGATGTACCAGTTCAGCGCGAAGGAGACGTCGTCGGTCCTGCCTCCCTCGATGCCCGCGTCCTTGTCGTTCAGATTCAGGCTCGAGTATCGGACGGCGACCTCGAAGGCGCCGGCGCCGCCCTCGCGGAACCACGCCTTGGGCTCCGTCCGAGCCCACGCTCCCTCCTTGTACGCGCGAACCTCGCCCGTGATGAACCACCCCACCTGGGCGTACCAGCCTGAGAAGCTCGGATCGCTGGGAAGCGAGTCGGGAGGAGCGGTCACGTTGCTCCCGGTGTACTCCCCCTGGAAGTGCACCGGCCCCAGCACGCCGGCAAGCTCCAGGTTCCACTGGACCGCGCGGTCGGCGGGGATGTCGCCCGTGTCGATGAGCCTGTTGCTCAAGTGCACCTCCGGACGCGCGTGGTAACGAACGGTGCCGTCGTCGGGCGCTCCGTACAGGAAGTCTGCGCCGAGATGGAGCAACCTCTCGCCTCCGTCCTCCCCCACCGCGAGCCCGGTCACGCGTGCCGTGACGGAGTTGCCCACGCTCTCATCCGCGCCGGCTGCGTACTGGTCGACCACCTCGAACCCACCGACCGCCCACGTCACCCGACCGTCCGCGGCCGTGCTGTGAAGCATGATCCCGGTGTCCCACGCCGGAGCGAAGACGACCGACGCCGCTCGCTCGGCGAACGTGATGTACCGGCTGCTCGTGAGCATGTCCAGCATGAACGGCTGTCTGTAGTGGCCGACCTTCACGTTCCCGACGCCCGGGACCTTCACGAACTCGAGGTACGCGTCCCTGAGATCGGCGTCGCCCTGCGCCAGGTCGAACTCGAGCTTGAACTTCGCGAACTCGTAGACGTCCCCCTTCGCGAAGATCGCGGCGCGCCGCACCTCCGTGCCGTTCTCGGTCTCGACGTCGACGTCGCTGTCGACATCGCCCCACCACGTGTAGTCCAGCATGAAGTACCCGCCGAACTGCAGGCTCTCCACGCCCCCGCCCACAGCGGGCAGAACTCCTGCGATCGCGATCAGAATCGTCAGGATGATGAGCCTCATTCGCGTTCCCTTCCCATTGGCCGGCGACGGAGCCGGCAACCGGAACTAGCCCCTCCGGCCCCCTCCGCCGCTGCGGCCGCCTCCACCGCGGCTGCCTCCGGAGCGTCCAGACGACCGACTCGACGAGCGGTTCGAGTTGTAGCTCTTGGACTTCTGGCTTCCGCGCGAGCGGGAACTGGACTGCTTGTTGAGATTCTGCTTCTGGCTCTTCGACTGCTGCGAGGAGGAGGACCAGCCGCCCTTGTCCTTCTTCTGCCAGTCGTTCCCCTGCTGACGGTGGACGTTGCCGCCCTTGTCCGCGTAGACGTTGTTCTGTCTCTGCGAACTCTGAGGCGTCTTGCGCCCTCCCGCCGAAGGCTGCCCCGTTCCGGCCCTAGACGACGGCTGCGACGAGGGTCGTCCTCCGGGCTGCGATGAGGGTCGCGACGACGGTCCGCTCGAGCCGGTCCTCTTCACGCCGTTGTTGCGCGACTGGTACATGTTGCCGGAGCGTGTCGTCCCGCCGGCCCGACTACCCGCACGGTAGCCTGCTCGGGCTCCGGAACGCCTCCCGGATCGATAGCCGCTGCGGTAGCCGCGCCGATGACCACGACGGTACCCGTGGCGGTAGCCGAACCGATAGCCGCCGGGGCCCCACCAGCCCCGCCCGCAGCAGCGCCTGCCCCAGCCGATGTGGAGCCAGCCGAAGCTGACGCCGAAGGAGAGTCCCCAGCCGGTGTAGGGACTCCAGTGGGCGCCGAATCCGTACGTCACCGGTCTCGCGTAGTAGCGGCTCCGGTACCACGGACGGTAGCGCCACCCGGTGCCGTAGACGACACAGCCGCCGTAGACGTAGGAATACGTGTACCCGGGCGTGTAGCCAATGTAGACGGTCTCGGGAGTCGAGTCGTAGATGTAGACGTACTTGACGTTGTAGACGGGGCAGTCGGCCGGAAGATCCTGGACCTGCTCGGGAACGGCGTCCGCGACGGCCCACGGCCCCTCGGGACCGTTCGACACGAACCAGACAGCCTCGTCACAGCACCAGTACTTCCCGTCGATGAGGAGCACCGACTTGTCGGTGTTCTTCGCGTAGGCCACACCCTCTGCGCACTCCTCGAACTCCGGATCGCCGTCGTACTCGACCTCCACCGTGGCGGTCGCGCGGTCGATCTCAGCCGTCTGCGGAATCGAGTTCGCGAGAACGGACTCCTTGGCCTCCTGCGTCCCGGCGACGCTCGCACGGACGTTCCCCATGTCCGAGTCGGCGGGAATGGTCGCGAACATCTCCGGCACCTCGTCCTGGGGCACGTAGGTCCACTGGTCGGACGGCACCCGCTTGGACGAGTACCATCGTCCCGAGAGAAGAACGTAGTAGGTCTGCGTCGCGATGTTCATGACGACGTCGCTCTCGGTGTTCTCGCGGTAGAGAAGCTCCGTACCCTCGATCGGAACGTAGTTGGGCTCGCCGTCGGTCTGGATGAGCTCGGCAGGTTCCGTGCGGACGATGATCTCCGGATCACCCGCGGCCTCGAGCTCCTCCCTCTCCTCTTCGCTCGGGACGGCTTCGGGGTCCTCCTCGGCCAGCTCCTTCAACTGCTCCTTGAGCGCGTCATCGACCTGCTGGACCGAGTCGGGAAGCCGGTCGGCCACTTTCCACTCGCCCATCATGTCGGTGGCGGTGTACCACGCGTCGCCGCCCTTGAGGTAGTACGTGCTCGAGTCCTTCAGGATGTAGTAGGCGGAGTTGACGACGTACTCGAGGTCGGCGCTCTCGAGGTCGGCGAGGATCGGGTCCCCGTCGATGAGGACGAGGACGGCCGGGTGCTTCCTGAAGATGAGCTCGGGCGGGTCGTGGTTCAGGCCCGCGACGTCGTGGACGCCTCCCTCGAGCGTCTCGAGCGATGCGACCAATCGGTCGATGGAGATCTCCACGTCCCACGTCGGCATCTCGCGCTCGAGATACGCAGTGAGCTCGTCGATCTGCGCCTGCTCCACGTCGGGGAAGACGGCCGCCGTGACCTCGAGGCTCTCGAGTGTGGCCATGTGGGTGTCCATGTCCGTGGCGAGGCGGGCGGCGAACCAGACGGCACCGAAGACGGGCTCGGTCTTGCCGGTCGGCGTGACCGAGACCGCAGCCCTCGACTCGAGACGGTTCCCCTCGTAGCTCTCGACCTGTGGCTGGTAGATGACGATCCGGCCCTTGTCGCCCTCGACCTCCCTCGGCCAGCCGAGGGCGGCCTCCTCGGTCGCTTCCTGACCCGGGTCGGGGGACATCTCGTCCTGGGCGAGCGCCTCGGTGGCCAGTGTGGTGAGAAACAAAAACAGCGTGGCGACAGAGCACCAACGCTGGAAGGTCCTTCGCGTTCCCATCGTCGACCTCCTTGTCTGCTGCGCTCCTTCGGACAGACGCGCCAAACGCCTGCGACCGTCGGATCGCGTGCCTTAGACTGAACAGACTGGAGACCGTGATGGGTGGCGCACAGGTGCGCCACTCCCGAGGGTAGTGACTCGCAGGGGCGGCGTCAAGCCGATTCCGTGGCTACCGGAGCAACACCAGCTTGTGGACCGCCCGCGCCTCCCCCGCCTGGAGCCGGGCGAAGTAGACGCCGCTCGCCAGCTCCGTGCCCGCCGCATCCCTGCCGTCCCAGCGAACCGTGTGGACGCCGGCGCGTTGTCGGCGATCCACCAGCGTCCGGAC
>JAUWRQ010000003.1 GCA_030610515.1 Candidatus Eiseniibacteriota bacterium
ACGGCCAGATAGCCTTCCTCCGTGGCGTCCGAGCCGGACTCCTCGTCCTCTTCGTCCTCCTCCACGAATGGCACGAACCTCGTCCACGCGTTGTCCTCCCACGCCTCGACGTAGTCGACGCCCCTCTCGGCTCTCGCCGGGATCCCGTGGCGCCGCAGAAGTCCGACGAGGCAGGCGCGGGCGCTCGCGGGTGAGGCGTACCCTGAACGCCACGTGTCCTCCGGGGGCGCCACGGGTCCGAGACGGGTCGTCTCGAGCTTCGTCACGTGCGAGCGGAGGGCGTCCAGCAACTCCCTCGGAGCGGGCGTGTCGTTCCCCCGAGCGAGCCACGGAAGGTCGGTCCACCAGTCCATCGTGCCCTCCTGGAAGTAGAGCCGCGGGGAGAGGACGAACTCGGCCCAGAGGCTGTCAGGGACGTCGGCGGAGACCATATCTCTGACGCGCAGAGCCTCGCCGAGAATCCCGCCCAGGGCCCCGCGCTCCATCTCGTAGAAATCCTTGAGCTCCATCTCGAGCAGGAGGTCGACCGCGACCTCCAGTGTGTCTCCGTGGAGCGCAAGCACGGCGGAGGTCCAGTCCTCCGTGAGCGGCCCGGCCAGGCCCATCTGTTCATCGAGCTCGCGGGCCTCGGGGCGTCCGGAGAGGAACTCGATCCAGTCAGCCGAGGGGCGCGACCGCCGGCAGCGGTCGAGGTCCCTTCGTGCAATGTCCCTCTGGTGGCGCAGCCAGACGGGATCGTCCTCCTCGATGGGGCACGAGCCTGCCCGATCCTCCTCCGGCATCGGGTAGTGCAGCCAGACCGGCTCGTCCAGCACGGCGAAGCCGGGCGCCAGTTCGAGCGGCGTCTTCCGCCCGGGGTGGATCGTCGCCAGAGCGGACCACGGCTGGCTGTCGATCTCCGCGGTGACGAGGTAGTCCCCGGGGCCGAGGAGGATCTCTGTGCCGAGCGCCTGGCGGACGAGCGCCACGGGCCCTCCCCAGTTGAACGTGTGGACGTGGGCCTCCGGCGGCTCCTCGTCCGATCCCTCCGGCAGAGGGTCGTGGCCGTTCGGGAAGGCCAGGATCAGAGTTCCCGGTGTGTTGTACACGCCTATCGAGTTGAGCGTCGTGACGCCGTCGGCCTGGCGATACAGCGTCTCGGCATACTCGTCGGGCACGGGCGCCTCGCCGTAGCCCCCCGAGAGCACCGTCCCGGTGCGGCTCGCGACCCGGGTGAACCACGCCTGGTCGAGACACGCGGCGGGCTCGCACGATCCCAGGTAGCGCCAGCCCCCCTCCTTCCCCGTGTAGACCTCCGTCCATGCGTGGTTGCCGTCGCTCGTGCACCAGCACGGAGCCGAGCAATACCGGGCGGGGATGCCGGCGCTCCGGAGCGCGCAGATGGTGAAGATCATCTCCTCGTCGCAACGACCGATGCCCCGTTCCATCGTCGTGAGGGGGCCCTGGTCGCGGCGCGAGCTGGGCTTGTAGGTAACCCACTCCCTCGCGAAGCGGTTGACCTCGAGCGCGGCCTGCGTGAGGTCCATGTCGGCGACCCGCGGTGCCACGAGATCGTGCAGCCTCGGTCGCCATCGCTGAACAGGCTCTTGAGTGACGCGGTGGGGGAGGACGTACGTGCGGAAGATGTGAGGATCGATGTCGTCCTTCCACGAAGCCCCGTGCCAGCTCGCGAGGGCGAGCTCCACGTTCTCGATGAGGATCTCCGCCGGTAGCCCTCCCAGATCGGACGGCGGCAGCCAGGCCAGCAGGAACTCGAGAGATTCTCTGTGTTCGGCGTCGGCCTCCTCAAGATAGCTGCGCAGCGCATCTGCCTCGTAGTGTCTGGACAGGTTCGCCTCAACCTCTTCCGCGACTCCCTCGTTCGGAGGCCAGGTCCACTCCGCCTTGACTCCGCCCGCCGATGCCAGGAGCAGCGCGGTCACGATCACAGAGATCGTTCGTGTCATGGGACTTCCCTCCCTGGTGGAACACCTCTCCGACTCGTCCGGGCAGCCTCCCCATGAGGCCATCATCCAGGGAGCATACCGCGCAGTAAACGCGCACGCAAGGCGAGGTCCCGCGGACGGCCGCTCGTCGACAGAGGGCCGCGCCGGCGCTGGTGGGTCGATTCTGCGAGGGAATGCTTGAAACTCAGGCGGCCGCGGGGCATACTTAGCGACGTTTCCGCACCCGTTCCGATCCGGCCCGCTTCCGCTCTCTCCGGAGTGCGTGGCCGGCGAGGATTGCATCGACGACGAGGAGAAACACGTGAACGCTCTGCTCATCTACCCAGAGTGCCCAGAGACCTTCTGGAGTTTCAGACACGCTCTCAGGTTGGTCCGCAAGAAGTCCGCGCAGCCGCCGCTCGGCCTCCTGACCGTGGCGGCCATGCTGCCGGCGGAGTGGAGTCTGCGGCTCGTCGACCTGAACGTGATCAGGCTGACCGACGAGGATCTCGAGTGGGCGGAGTGCGCGCTCGTGAGCGGCATGATCGTGCAGAGGGACACGGCGCACCGGGTCATCGCCCGCTGCAAGGAGGCCGGCCTTACCGTCATCGCCGGAGGTCCGCTCTTCACGTGCGAGCCCGAGGAATTCGAGGACGTCGACCACCTGGTGCTCAATGAGGCGGAGGTGACGCTCCCGCCGTTTCTGGCGGACTTCGAGCGCGGCCTCGCGCCACGTGTCTACCGATCCACCGAGTTCGCCGACCTTCGCGAAACCCCCGTGCCTCTGTGGGGGCTCGTCGACACCCGTCAATACGCCACCATGGGTATCCAGTTCTCGCGAGGCTGCCCTCACAGCTGCGAGTTCTGCAACGTCACGCAGCTCTTCGGGCACCGGTGGCGAAAGAAGACGGCTGCCCAGGTCATCGCGGAGCTGGACGGCCTCTACGGGTTGGGCTGGCGCGGGCCGATCCCCTTCGTCGACGACAACCTCAGCGGGAACAGGACGTGCCTCCGGACGGAGCTCCTTCCCGCCCTCATCGAATGGCGGAGGGGCAAGCGCGGTGTGAGCTTCAGCGCGCAGGTCACGATCGATCTCGCCGACGACGGGGAGCTGATGCAGATGATGGTGCGCGCGGGATTCGACACGGTCTTCGTGGGAATCGAATCGCTCGACGACATGAGCCTGAGCGAGTGCAACAAGAGGCAGAACCGGAACCGGGATCTCCTCGAAGACGTCAAGCGGATCCAGCGGGCAGGCCTCGAGGTTCAGGGAGGCTTCATCGTCGGCTTCGATAACGACACGCCGTCGGTCTTCCAGCGACTGACCGACTTCATCCAGGCGAGCGGTATCGCCACGGCGATGGTCGGGCTGCTCCAGGCACCTGTCGGCTCGGACCTCTACAAGCGGCTCGAGCGCGAGGGCCGCATCAGCCAATCCGTGTCCGGCGACAACGCGGACGGCTCGACGAACATCATCCCACGCATGGGCCTCGACTCGCTTCAGGACGGCTACAGGAAACTGCTGCAGGACATCTACTCACCCAGGAACTACTACCGGCGCCTGAGGACCTTCCTGCGTGAGTACAGGCCGGGGGGGGCCGGTCCCGAGCTCAGTGGCTCGCAGGTCTGGACCTTCTTCCGCTCCCTCTACTACCTGAGCATGGTCGGAAAGGAGCGATTCCGCTATCCGGGTCTGCTCCTGTGGACGCTCCTGACGAGACCGCGGGCGCTTCCCCTCGCCTTCGGGCTGGCCGTATACGGCTATCACTTCCGCAAGTGCTACGAACTCCTGACTGCCTTGGGAGCGTGCGACACCCGTCACAACCAGGCCTGAGGAGGATCGGCCCTCCGGCGGCGCGCGCCTCCTCCTGTTTGTCAAGAGGTTACTCTCGCAACCCGGGCCGGGCGTCCGAGTCATCCCGTCGCGGATGACGAGCCGACCCCTCTCGCTTGGAAGATGTTGTCGTTCCCCAGCGACCGTTGTAGCATTGGGATCTGTCTCGGGATGCGATGCTGACCTTCGGCTCCCGCACTCGGCACCGCGAAAGTGTCGGTCCATCGATCATCGGGCGAAGACGGCCATGAGTTCGCTGCAGAGATTCAGCGTTGCGATGGAACAGCGGCTGTTCGAGCAGCTGGAGGGACTGGTCAGGAAGGCCGGCTATGCGAACCGGTCGGAGTTCATCCGCGATCTGCTCCGAGACCGACTCGTCGAGGACGAGTGGGCGGACGACGACGAGGTCATCGGCACGATCACGCTCGTCTACGAGCACGACACGCGGCTACTGAGCGAGAGACTGACGCACTTGCAGCACCTCCGACACGACCTGGTGCTGGCGACGACCCACATCCACCTGGACGAGACGATGTGTGCTGAGATGATCATGGGAAGGGGCAGCGCGAAGGAGATCCGTGAGTTGGTCGACCTCCTTCGCCAGCAGAAAGGAGTGTTGCACGCCGGGCTGTGCATAGGCTCGACCGGGAAGGGCCTCACGTAGGGGCCGGTTGCCGGAAGCGAGTCTTTTTTTGCGGAGCCGGTGTTACTAGTTGTAGATTCGTAACATCACAGGGAGATCTGAACCAGTCCGGAGGAGGGACCGTCATGCGGAGAGCACCTGTTATTGTCTGTCTCGTGCTCGTGCTGTCTCTTTCAGTCGACGCTTCCGCACACCACGCGATGGAGTACATCGAGATCGAGAGCGTCACCACCTCGAGGCGCGGGGACTTCGTTTTCCACCTGCACTACGACTACTACGTGGACGACGAAACCAACCCGAACCTGGATCACTGGGAGCTGACCCCGGGGCTGACCTACGGCATCACGAATCGGCTCATGTTCGACGTCCACACGCACTTCGCGAAGTTCGGGATCGACCACGTGGTCGACGAGGAACGTCCGGAGTACGAGCCTCTCGGACCGTCGCCATTCATGGAGGCCGTGGCGACCGCGCTGCAGTGGCGATTGACCGAAGGCTGGGTCGTGGACTTCGCCGTTGTCGGTGCGTTCGAGGTGCCGCTGTCTCGTTCCAAGAAGCTCCTCGGAAGCGAGGACAACGTCTACGAGGCAAACCTCATCGCCGCCAGCGATTTCGGGGAGCACTCGAACGTAACCCTCAATCTCTGGTATGAAACAGAGGGAGACGAAGACGGCACCTTCTGGGCTCTCGCGGCGAAGACTCCGATCGGAGGGGATCCCAACGGGATAGCAGCCGGCCTCGAGATCCTGGGGAGCTTCGAGGAGACGAGCGACAACCTGACCTTCCTTCCGGGCATCTACGGGCCGCTCGGTGCCCAGAACATCATCTTCAAGACGGGCCTCGAGTTCGGGAAGGTCGACGGAGCGAATGCCATGCGGGCGAGCCTCACGCTGATGTACAAGTTCTAGGAGGAACGGCGGATGAGTCCTGGAAGGGGATGGTGGTGGGGGGCGCCCATCGCGTGTCTCGTGTCCGTCCTGACCGCAGCGAGCCCCGCGCGCTCGCACGAGCACTGGCTCGATGTCGGTGGTCCCCTCGCCGCCGTTGGCGACACGGTGAGCGTCACGCTCTCGAGCGGGCACTACTTCCCGGATGCCGTCATGGCGATCAAGGGCAAGGTGCTGCAGCCGGTGGAGATCCTGAGTCCGGACGGGGAGGTGCGCACGATCGAGTTCGTCTCGCAGGAGAAGATGAGGATGGGCTCCGTCGTCATCGAGTCCGAGGGGCTCCACGTGCTGCGCTTCACACTCAAACGCCCGCGCGCGAAGGAACCGAGCTACGAGGGCAAGACGTTCCTCATAGCAGGAGACGGAGGCGATGACCCCGAGGCCTATGTCTTAGGGCACGGCCTGGAGATCGTGCCATCCGGGCCGTTGTCGGGGATCGCGGTCGGCGGCGAGTTTTCGGTCACCGTTCTCCTGGACGGGACTCGAGTGTCGGCGGAGCTTCAGGTGATGCCCGAGGAAGGGAAGACCTCCTACCTCAGAGCGGCGGAGGATGAACCGGCCGTGGTCCGCGCATCGAAGATCGGTCGCCTTCTCATCGTGGCGAGCTTCGACGGGCGCGGGTGCTCGTTGATCCTCCACGTGCCGGACGGACCGGAGACCGAGCGATGAGAATGCTGATGGCTCTGACGGCCTTGCTCCTCCTCGCGTGCGCCGGCCCCGCGCCAGGTCACGGGGTCCAGCACAGCGCCTCCCAGGAGGGTACCGCCATCCGCGCGTCCTACGACGACGGAAATCCCATGGCGTTCTGCGACTTCGCCGTCTTCGCTCCGGGGGAGGATCTCGAGTATCAGACCGGCATCACCGACAGAAACGGCGGCTTCGCGTTCCTGCCGGACACGCTGGGGATCTGGAGGGTGACCGTCGACGACGGGATGGGCCATCTCGTCCAGGCGGACATCGAGATCGGACCGCAGGGACTGGCGTCCGGCGGGAGTGCTGTCCGCCAGGACCGCCTGAGCGCGGCGGTCGTCGGGGTCAGCGTGATCTTCGGTCTGTGGGGTCTCTGGATGATGTTCGCCCGGCGTTCGAGGCACCAGAAGCAGGAGACGGGCGCTTGAGGTCTCGACCATGCACATAGCGGACGGCATCCTGAGCGCCCCCGTGGCCGGAACCGCCGCCCTCCTGGCCGCCGGCGGAGTCGCCGTCGGCCTGAGACGTCTCGATGCCGACGACGTGCCGCGGGTCGGTGTGCTCGCGGCTCTCTTCTTCGTGGCCTCGTTGATCCACGTGCCGATGGGGGTGTCGAGCGCCCATCTTCTGCTCAGCGGGCTCGTGGGGCTTCTGCTCGGCTGGGCGGCCTTCCCGGCCCTGGCGGTGGCGCTGCTGCTGCAGGCGATCCTGTTCCACTTCGGCGGGATCGTCTCGCTCGGCGCGAACGTGCTCAACATGGCGCTCCCCGCCGTTGTCTGCTACTACCTGTTCGGGCGCCGGCTGTCGAGGGCGACCTCGCCGGGGGCCGCCTTCGCGCTCGGCACGGCCGGTGGGGTTCTCGGCGTGCTCGGCGCCGGCCTGATGATGAGCCTGAGCCTGCTCTTTTCGGGACGGGCGTTCCTGGGCGCGGCGGTCGCGGTGCTGACGGCGCACGTGCCCGTGATGGTCGTCGAGGGAATCGTCACGGGATTCGTCGCTTCGTACGTCGCGAGGGTTCGCCCGGAGCTGCTCCGCGGCAGGATGCGCGGGGTCTAGGCGAGGGCGCGCCCGGCGCCTTGCGGAGAGGCTCGCTTCGTCTCGCGCCGGCACAGCGGCCAGCCGCCCGGGAGGCGGCGCGGAAAGGTCCGGTCGTGGAGATCTTCGGCACGCCCAGAGACAGCCTCGTGTCGCGTCTCGACCCCCGCTCACGGGTGGTGGCGGCGTTCGCCTACGCGATCGTGATGAGCTTCTGCCGCTCGCCGGGTGCTCTCTCCGTCGGGTTCGCCCTGGCCGTCGCACTCGTGGTCGCCGCGAGGCTGAGTCCGCCGAAGCTGCTCTCCCGACTGGTTCTGCTCAATGCCGTCTTCATCCTGCTCGGCGCGTCGGTCGCGCTCTCGCTGCCCGGGGAGGTAGTCTGGCAGATCGGCCCTGCCTCCTTCACGCGCGAGGGCCTCTATCGCGCGATGGTCATCCTCCTGCGCGCGAACGCCATCGTCCTGTGTGTCGCGGCGCTCCTCGGCACCATGGAGGCTTCGCGCCTCGGCTTCGCGCTCGACCGGCTGGGGCTGCCCTCCTCTCTCACGCACGTGATTCTGTTCATGGTCCGGTACATCGAGGTCATTCACCAGGAGTACCATCGGCTGCGGAACGCGATGCGGCTGCGCGCCTTCCGTCCGCGGTGCAACCGTCACACGCTTCGCGCGTTCGGACACCTGATCGGTCTCCTGCTGGTTCGTACCCTGGACCGCTCGGAGCGCATCCTGGCGGCCATGAAGTGCCGCGGCTTCTGCGGGCGCTTCTACATCCTGCAGGAGCAACGCCTGAGCTCGCACGACGCGGTCTTCGGCTGGCTCTTCGCGTGCGCCCTCGGTTCCGTCATCGTCCTGGAGGTCTTGTGCGCGAGGCTCTGATCGATCTTGAGGACGTCACCTTCGCGTACGATTCGAGACGGCCGGTGCTCGACGGTCTGGATCTCAGGCTCTTCCCAGGTGACCGGATCGGACTCACGGGAACCAACGGCAGCGGCAAGACGACCCTGCTCCACATCCTCGCGGGTCTTCTCAAGCCTCAGTCCGGCTCGGTGCGCGTCTTCGGTTCCGAGCGGCGCCAGGAGGCCGATTTCCGTGAGGTGAGGGCTCGGGTCGGGCTCGTCTTCCAGAACGCGGACGATCAGCTCTTCTGCCCGACCGTCCTTGAAGACGTTGCGTTCGGCCCGCTCAACCTCGGGAGGACCCCCGACGAGGCCCGCGGTCTGGCCTCCGCGACGCTCGAGAGGATCGGGCTTGCGGGCTTCGAGGAGCGGATCACGTATCGCCTCTCCGGCGGGGAGAAACGCCTCGTGGCGCTGGCGACGGTCCTGTCCATGGCCCCCGAGGTGCTGCTCCTCGACGAGCCGGTGAGCGGACTGGACGGCGAGGCGAGATCCAGGGTCATCGAGGTTCTTCGGGAAGTGTCGCAGGCGCTCCTGGTCGTCAGCCACGATCGGTCGCTGATTCGGGACGTCGCACACGGGGAGTCCGTCCTCAGGGACGGACGCCTGACACCTCCGGCCGAGCCTGATGCTCCCGGTCAAGCCTGACGTCTCCGGTCAAGCCTGACGTCTCCGCCCAAGCCTGACGTCTCCGCCCAAGCCTGAGGAGGGAGAACGTGTCCGATCTTGCGACCGGGTCGAGCGGAAGGAGGCTGCTCGCCGCTGCCTCGTGTCTGCTGTTCACGGCTCTCGCTTCTGCCGCTCACGCGCACGCGGGGCATGAGGTGACCGGCGCCGCGGTGCATCCGGAGGTCCACCTGGTGGCGGCGCCGGACGAAGTCTCCTTCTCGTACGTAGTTCGTTTCGGCGAGATCGCGGGGCTGACGGAGAGGGGGGCCATGGACGCCGACGCCGATGGCCTCGTCGACCAGAACGAAAGGGACGCCTATCTGAGCGCCGTGCAGGCGCGCGTGGTTCCTGACCTCGTGCTGCTCTTCGACGGGCTGCCGCTGGAGATGCGGCTGACGGAGCGCATCCTCGAGATGGCCGACGATCGCGTGCTGCCCGCGCCGCTGCGCGTGGGCTTCCGGCTCGCGGTCGATCTCCCCGAACTCGGCCGTTCGATCCACCAGCTCTTCTTCCTGCAGGGCGCCGACTGGGGACCCAACGCCGTCTACTCGACGCAGGCCGTCGCGGACCACGGCGCCGAACTCTTCGACCAAGAGAAGCTGCGCGAGACGTCCGCCTCCGGCCGGGATCCGCGCACGGCGACATTCCCGACCCGTTCCCTGGATCTCCTCCTGCGCCGGTCCGGAGCGGTGCCGCTCGAGGAGGACGTGGCTCGAGTGCTCGAGTCCGTCGATGCCGGCGTGCGGGTCGAGAGCGGCACCGACGGGGAAGGCGGTGAGCACCGGCTGCTCGACATCCTGCGGGACCGCGAGCTGAGCCCGCAGCTCGTGCTCTGGGCCATGCTGTTCGCTCTCTTCCTCGGCGGCGCCCACGCCATCGAGCCGGGCCACGGCAAGGCCGTGGTCGCGGCCTACCTCGTCGGCAGTCGAGGCAAGATCCGACATGCGGTGGCGCTCGGGCTCATCGTGACCCTCACGCACACGCTGGGGGTCTTCATCTTGGGGCTGGTCGTTCTCTACGCGGCCAGGTACTT
This sequence comes from Candidatus Eiseniibacteriota bacterium, assembly GCA_030610515.1. Taxonomy (GTDB): domain Bacteria; phylum Joyebacterota; class Joyebacteria; order Joyebacterales; family Joyebacteraceae; genus WJLY01. The sequence goes on from JAUWRQ010000003.1 coordinate 9,672, forward strand.
CGTGCCGGGGGAGATCGTGCCCTGGACGGGTTTCCTGTCGGGGCTCATCATCGCGTGCGTGGGGTTGTATCTACTGGCACGGCGGCCGGGGCATCATCACCACGACCATGCTCACGGCCACCGGCACGACCACGACCACCACGACCACGATGATCGTGCGCGCGAGCAGCCGGATCCCGCCGACGGTCACGACCACGATCACGGCTCCTCGGCCGGCGGGCACAGCCACCTGCCGGAGAAGATCACCTGGGGAAGCCTGCTCGCGCTGGGCGTCTCCGGCGGTCTGGTGCCGTGCCCCGCGGCGCTCGTCATTCTCCTCACGGCGGTGTCGCTGAATCGCACCGTCTTCGGGCTTCTCGTGCTCGTGCTGTTCAGCGTGGGGCTCGCGACCGTTCTCATCGCGATCGGCATCCTCACCGTGCTTGCGCGTCCGCTCGTGGACCGATGGACCGGCGGGGGACGAGTGATCAGCGCTCTCCCGCGGATCAGCGCCGTGGTCATCATCATCATCGGCGCGTTCATGGCGATCCGCGCTCTCGTCTCGGGCGGGATCATCACGGTCAATCTGTAGATCTCGTCTCGGCGCGCTGGCGGACGACGGCGGGTGCGGAGGTCGCGGCGTCTGGGGGACAGGGAGTTCGGAACCCCTCTCCACTGCTGTCAAGAAGAGCCCGGTCCGGGAGGACCGGGCTCTTCTTCGAGATCGCAGGACGAGCGCGCTATCTGAACATCGCCTTGATCGCGCCCCAGCTCGTCGCCTCGACCGGGACCTCGCAGCCGACGTCGCAGGCGCCGACGAGCCCGCATTCGGGGTTGTTCGCGGCCGCGCAGGGGGAGTCGCTGTGAAGCGCGAGGGGCTCGTCGGGGTTGTCCTCGCCACAGAAGAGCGGGTGCTCGCTGAAGTTGCCGTTAGTTGCGGCCTGGCCCGCGATGCAGTCGGTCCAGTCGCCCCCGTCGTTTCCGAAAATGTCGGAGCAGATGAGAGCGACGGCGGCGTCGTCGACGCAGCGGACGGCGCCACCGCTCTCGCTCAGCGCGATGACGCAGTTGCCGAGGCCGACAAGGGCCATGTCCTCGCAGTAGATGCCTCCACCGGCAACGGAGGCGGCGTTCCGACAGAACGTGCAGTTCCCGAGCAGAGCGTCCGCTTCGTCCTCGACGTGGAGGCCGCCTCCGTACATGGCCTGATTCCTCCCGAACACGCAGGACGTGAACATGCTCTGTCGGCCGGATGCCCGCTGACCCACGCTGCCACCGACGAGGCGTGAGAACCTGCGCTCCGCGCGCGTGAGGTTTCCCCCGGAGTGTATCCACACGCCGCCGCCTTTGTTGGCGGTGTTGTATGTGAATCTGCAGTTGTCGATCACCGCGAGCTCGTTGGCGCCGATGCGCAGACCACCGCCGCACTCGGTCGCGGTGTTGTCGGTGAACGTGCAGTCCGTGAGCGTCGGCATGGACTCGGAGCTGGTCATCCCGCCGCCGACGCTCGTGGCGGTGTTGCCCGTGAACGAGCAGCCCGTGAGGGTGGCGTAGGAGAGGAAGCAGATCATCCCACCGCCGTCGTAGGCGGTGTTCCCCGAGAACGTGCAATCGGTGAGCTCGGGGAAGCAGTCGATGGCACAGCACATCCCACCGCCTTCATAGGAGCTGTTGCCGGAGAACGTGCAGTTCGTGATCTCCGGGTCGGCGTTCCACCAGCAGCAGAGACCGCCGCCCGCGAGAGCGGCCGTGTTGCCTGCGAACTCGCAGTCGACGATCGCGGGCGACGATTCCACACACATGATTCCGCCACCGAGGCTGTCCTCCAATGCCCTCCCACCCGGGGCGGCTCCGCCTGCGATGGTGACCCCCACGATGCTGGCGTCATCATCGACGTCCATGCAGAAGATGACCCGCCCCAGTTGCTGCGCGTCGATCGTGACGCAGTCGGCCTGGCCCGTCTCGCTCGTCAGGCAGACGCCCGACTTCATGATGATGTCGTGCTCGGAGTAGATGTCGCAGGCGACGAGCACGGTGTCGCCGACGGCGGCCGAATCGATGCCTGCCTGGATCGTCGTGCACTCCGACGGAACGTGCCAGGTGATGGCGTGGGCGGGGACCGCGAGTGCTGCGGCGACCAGTGCGAGCGCCAGCGGTGGCGAGGAACGCATGGCTGACCTCCCTTCCGGCGAGCCTGAGGAACTGCGGGGAGAGTGGGATATGAGTGAGATACGGTCAGGTGCTAGGACGATCCGGCCTCTGCCGCAAGAGCCGGCCGGGGAGCGCAGCGCTACCTGAACAGCCCCTTGATCGCGCTCCAGCTCTTCGCCTCGACCGGCGTCGCGCCGCACCCGACGCCCCAGGCGCCGACCTGCCCGCACCCCGGGCTGTTCGCCGCCGCGCACGGCGACGTGTCGTGCAGCGCGAAGGGCTTCTCGTCGCTCAGGTCGCCGCAGAAGAGCGGATCCAGGGAGAAGTTGCCGTTCACGCCGTATTGATCGGCGATGCAGCCCACCCAGTCGCCCCCCTCGTTTCCGTAGGCGTCGCAGCAGGTGAGATCGAGCGAACAGGCGTCGAGGCAGAAGACGGCGTCGCCGATCTCGCTGAAGGCCACGATGCTGTTCCCGAGGGAGACGGTGGACGAGACGCAGTACATGCCACCGCCGAGGTACGCCCTGTTGTTCGAGAGGGTGCAGCTCGTGAACTCGGTGGCGGAGTTGTCGACGCACGCGATCCCACCGCCGACGCCTGCATCGTTCCAGGCGAACGTACAGCCCGCGAAGGAAGCGAAGGACTCAAAGCAGCTGACCCCGGCGCCCGTAGGCGAGCTGTTGTCCGAGAACACGCAGTTCTCGATGAGCTCGAAGCCGCCGTAGTCGCAGTTCAGACCCCCACCGCGCGATTCGGCGGCGTTTCCCGAGAACGTGCAATCGGTGAATGAAGCATGGGTACCCCTGCAGCAGGCTCCACCGCCGTACACCGCGCTGTTGCTTGCGAAGGCACAGCCGACGAAGCTCGGAGCCGTGTTG
>JAUWRQ010000324.1 GCA_030610515.1 Candidatus Eiseniibacteriota bacterium
GACATGACAGGGTTCTTCTGCCCCGAGCCGGTCGTGCGCACGAACGAGGAGATCGAAAGCGTGGGTGTCGGAGAGGTGCTTGAGGTGCTGGCCGACGACCCTTCCTCGAAGCCCGACATGCAAAGTTGGGCCAAGCGCACCGACCACGAGCTTCTGTCCGTGGAAGAGGACGACGGGGTCTTCCGGTTCCTCATAAGACGCGTGAGTTAAGAAGGCTAATGCCTTCTTGCTGTGGTGGGGGCGCATCAGCCGAGATCGGCACGCGGCAGTTCGGGGGACACCGCGGTAGCCGAGATCGGCGCGCCCCGCCATGGCGTCAGGGTTCGTCGAGCCCGAAGCGCCAGGGTCCTCGAGCCAAGGCGTGAGGGTCCCACGGGCCCGTCGGGACAGGAGGAGTGACAATGGCAGAGCGGAAGAGTATGCTCTACGTGCAGACCTCGGGCGTCGACACGCCCGTGCGGTTGTATTCGCCGATCGTCCTGGCGACCGTTGCGAGGTCGATGAACATAGACGCGACGGTCTACTTCCTGGGGATGGGCATCACCGTCGTCAAGGCGGGAGAGGCCGACAAGATCCGGGCGGGCGAGTTCCCGCCGCTCTCCGAGATGATCGAGAAGGCGATGGCCGCGGGCGTCAAGTTCCTGGTCTGTGACCAGAGCACGCAGCTCATGGGATTATCGCGAGGAGACTACATAGACGGTGTCGAGATCGTCGGAGCGGCTACTCTGAACGACCTCGTCCTCGATGCCGACGGAGCCCAGTGGTTCTAGCCGGAGGCTATCCCCCGTGACCCGAGGATTCCTCGACTATCAGTCGGGAGCACCCGTGGACCCTCGTGTCGTCGAGGCGATGCTTCCCTACATGACGGAGCACCACGGCAACCCCGCGGTGCTCCATTCCGTTGGTGACGTGAGCCGCCAGGCCATCGACGCCGCGCGGGCGCAGGTCGCCGCCTTCCTCTCAGCCGACCCTTCCGAGATCTACTTCACCGCGGGCGCCACGGAGGCCAACAACATGGCTCTCAAGGGCGCCGCCTCAAGGCTCCGCAAGAAGGGCAAGCACATCATCTCCACCGTGATCGAGCACCGCTCGGTCATCACCCCGCTCAAATATCTCCAGAGGGAAGGGTTCGAGGTCACGTCCCTGCCCGTCGACTCGGAGGCCTTCGTCGACCCCGCGGCCGTCCGCGACGCGATCCGCGACGACACCATACTCGTGTCGGTCGGCATGGCCAACAGCGAGGTCGGGACGATCGAACCGGTGGGCGAGATCGCCTCGATCGCTCGCGAGAACGGCGTCCTCTTCCACACCGACATCGTCGCGGCGCAGGCCTGGATTCCGGTGGATGTCGCCACGCTTCCCTTCGACCTCGTGACGCTCTCGTCGAACGATATCTACGGTCCGAAAGGTATGGGCGCTCTCTATGTGAGGAAGGCAACGCGCATCGAGGCCTTGATCCACGGTGGCGGACAGGAGAGCGGGCTTCGCTCCGGGACGGAGAACGTCCCTGGCATCGTCGGGTTCGGCAAGGCGGCCGAGCTCGCCCTCGCTTCGATGAAGGACGACGTTGCCAGAATCAAACCGATGCGCGACCGCCTCATCGACGAACTCCTCAAGATGCCCTACACCACTCTGAACGGTCCGCGTGAGCGCAGGCTTCCGGGCAATGCGAACGTCAGGTTTGCCTACATCGAGGGCGAGAGTCTCATTCTGTCGCTCGACATGGAAGGCATCCAGGCCGCGAGCGGGTCGGCGTGTTCTACAAAGACGCTCGAGCCGTCGTACGTGCAGCTCGCAATGGGCATCAAGCACGAGGAGGCGCACGGTTCTCTGGAGCTGACCCTAGGTCGCTGGACGACCGACGAGGACGTGAATATGGTCCTCGCGGCTTTGCCCCCCATCGTCGAGCGCCTGCGCGAAATGTCGGCGTTCAAGCCGGGCATGGACTACGACAAGGAAGAGTTCCGGAAGCACGAGCACTAGGGGAGGCTCCAGGGAGCGTGCATCGCGGAATCCCCGGGATCATGGCTCAGGAGGTCGCAGATGGCTGAGATAACTCCGAGCGTGCCACCGCAGACCGGTGGGGACGTGCAGTTCGTGCGAGAGGTGAGCGCGCCGCTCTACGCCGCCAGGGGCTGGATGAAATTCCTGGGTGTGCTCATGATCATCTACGGCGCGTTAATGGTGCTCTCGATCGTCGGCATCCTCATCTGCTGGCTCCCGATCTGGATCGGGATCCTGCTCCTCCGCGCCGCCGGCTCCGCCGAGATGGCGCAGCTCTCGGGAGACAAGTACCAGTTGGTCGAGGCCCTGTCGAAACTCAGGACGTACTTCACCATCTACGGGATTCTGGCTCTGATCGGCCTCGTGGCCGCCGCGATCGCACTCATGCTGGGAGGGTTCGGCGTCATCACCTCCGCTCTCATGAACGTCTGACCGCTGATGTAGGACGAGTGTCGTCCGTAAGCCACCTGTAACATCGGATGAGTTCCGCCCAGGAGGGCCGTCGCGTGATGCGGCGGCCTCCGTGCGTCTGCGTGCGGCCTCGCCTTCGTCCCAAGAACTCTCTTGCATTCGCTTGGCTATTTGGTAAAATAGCCAAGTGTATCAGAGAAAGGAGTGTGCCGTGAATGAGAGCATCAGAGAGCGTTACGAGGC
>JAUWRQ010000213.1 GCA_030610515.1 Candidatus Eiseniibacteriota bacterium
CGTGGGCACGGCGCGGATCCTGCGGCTCTCCGATCCCGGCTCACGTGACCTCGAGTTCGACCGGCTGGGCGATGTCCCCGTCGGCAACATGTCCGAGACCGAGTACGCCTACTACAAGATGCGGCTCCGCGAGCAGGGGCGCTCCGTTTCCATCGATTTCGAGAAGCTGCTCGAGGGCGACGCCTCGCAGGACGCGCTCCTCATGCACGGCGACGTCATCACCGTTCCGGAGTTCGCGCGCACGGTAACGGTGAGCGGTCAGGTGGGGCGTCCCGGCAAGGTCGCCCACGAACCCGGCAAGCGCTACGGTCACTACGTCGATACGGCCGGAGGCTACTCGGAGGGCGCCAGGCGCAATCGCGTGCGCGTCATCAGGGCGTCCACCGGGCAGTGGTTGTCCGCCGGACGGGCAGGCGTCATCGAGCCCGGAGATGACGTGTGGGTGCCCGAGGAGCCCGAGGGTGACTGGTGGCAGAACGTCCGCGACGTCCTGAGCTTCGTCACGTCACTGGCCACGGTCTACTTGGTCATCAACCAGGCGACGTCGAACTAGGCGGCCGGAGGGTTTCGATGGAGCAGCAGTCCATCATGAGCGTCATCCTGGGTTGGCGCAGGCTGATCCTGAGGGTCGTGCTTGCCGCGGTGGCGGTCTCCGTGATCGTGAGCCTCGTGCTTCCGAGCTGGTACGGTGCCTCCGCGACGTTCCTTCCTCCACAGGAGGCGGGCTCGCGCGGAGGACTAGTGCAGTTCTTCTCGAAGTTCGGCATGGATTTCGGCTCGTCCGGTCTCGTGTCGGCAACTCCAATGAGCGATCTCATGATCGGGATACTCAAGAGCCGCCGATTGCGCGAGCAGGTCGTCGCCGACTTCGACCTCGCCGACATCTACGGCTCCCGCTCCTCTCAGCACGCGGTTCGCGAACTCGGCGAGCACATGCTCGTATCGACGACCCCGGAGGGGCTCGTCGAGATATGGGTGGAGGATCGCGACCGCGGAAGGTCCGCGGCGCTCGCGAACGCCTTCCTCGATCTTCTCGACGAGCACAACCGCGAGTCGAGCACCGAGCAGGCCGCACGTACGCGCGAGTACATAGAGGAAACGCTCGTGGCGACCCGCGGTCGGCTGGAAGACGCCGCCACCGTTCTCAGGTCTTTCCAGGAAGAGCACGGCACGATCGAGATAGGAGAGCAGACGCGCGTCACCGTCGAGGCCGTCGCGGGTCTCGAGGCGGAGAGGGCGCGACTCGAGATCGAGCGCGGGCTCCTCTCGGGCTTCTCGTCGCCCGACAACGTTGAGGTCAGACGCGCGGAGGCGCAGCTTGCGGAGATCGACGAACAGCTTGCCGCGCTCAAAGGGACCTCTGGAGGCGATGGCTCCTCCACCGCGCCGCCGGGTGTCCTCCTCCCTCTCGACCGCATCCCGGAGCTGGGATTCAGGCTCGCCGATCTGACGCGCGAGGTCATGGTTCAGGAGAGGGTCTACGAGTTCCTTAGCAGCCAGCTCGAGGAGGCCAGGATCCAGGAATCGCGAGACCTCTCGTCGATACGCGTGCTGGATCGCGCCGAGCCTCCTCTCGAGAGAGTTCGCCCCAGAAGGAAGCTCATCGTTGTTCTAACCCTCCTCCTCGCGCTCATCGGTTCCGTCGGGCTGGCGATCGGCACCGAGGCTCTGCTCGAGTATGCTGCGGGAGAAGAGCGGGGCGACTCCTCGAACGAGTTTGGATTTCTGCTCCGACCGCTCGAGCGGCTGAAAATCTGGGGCGGTCCGCCCGCCGCCGTTGACCGCTCGTCCTCTCGGGATTCCTAGATGAAGCGCGTCGTTCTTTCAGGCGTTGCCTGGGTCGGCGGGACCATGTTCCTCGTCCGGTCCGTGCGCTACGTCGCCCTGCTCGTGCTCGGAGGCCTGCTGCAGCCCGCGGACTTCGGCCTCTTCGCCGCGCTCTACGTCGTGATCGATGGACTGGCGATGCTCCAGGGATTCGGCATCGGGCACGCGCTTGTCTTTCACCGCGGGGACGACGAGAAGGCGGCGGATACGGCCTTCTACCTCGCCATCGGTGTCGCGGCGGGCCTGGCACTCGTCGCGTGGATCGCCGCTCCGGCGATCTCCTCCTTCTACGACGAGCCACGCATCACGGGTCCGTTCCGAGCCGCGCTTTTCATCCTACTCGCTCAGTCGCTCAGGCTCGTGCCCTTCCGGATGTTCGAGAAGACGCTCGAGTTCCGCAAGAAGCTCGTTCCGTCACTGACCGGTTCAATCGGGTACGCCGTCGTGGCCCTCGTCCTTGCCTACAGGGGCGCCGGCGTCTGGGCTCTCGTCTTCGGCGAACTCGTCTCGGTCGCAGGAGAGACGCTGGCCTACTGGCTCGTCTCGACGTGGCGCCCCCGCTTCCGATTCGACCGGCGCATCGCACGCTCGCTCCTGAAGTTCGGCTGGGCCGTGCTCGGAGGGAGCGCGCTCGGGTTCGCGTTTCGCAACATCGACCGCGTCACACTGTCGCGCGTCGTCGGAACGACGGAACTCGGAGTGTACGCCTTCGCGTACGCGGTTGCCGGACTTCCGGCCACGCTGCTGGTCAGGATTCTGAACACGGTGCTGTTCCCCGCCTACAGCTCGCTCGGAAAGGACAGAGAGAAGCAGCGTGAGCTCTACTTCCGCGCTTGCTCGTACATGGCAGCGGCAGGCATCCTCTACGCTCTGGGGCTGGTCACGTTCGGGGGCCCGTTCCTGACCGCGCTGTATGCGGAGAAATGGGCGGCGGCCATCCTGCCGCTGTCCATCCTCGGTGGGCTTGCGTTCTTCAGGAGCCAGAGCGCACTCCTGAGCGACCTCCTGGTCGGCACGGGACATCCGACCGAGTTCCGCCGGATCAGTCTGCTTCAGGTCGTCATCGCGGGAGCCGCCGTGTTCTTTGCGGCCGCGAGATGGGGAACCGCCGGTGTCGCCGTGACGATGACCGGGGCCGCCGCGATTGCGACCCTGGTAGGGTGGAGGTCGGTGGCCCGCGTTCTCGGTGCCGGACGAACGTCCTTCGCGAGGGCGTTCCGGGGACCGGTCATCGCGGGCCTCGTCGCGTTCTGGCCCGCGCTCCGGCTCGCCGCGGTCGCCGCACAGGCAGGGGGGGTGCTGTCGGTCGCGGCAGGAGCCCTGGCGACGGCGGTCATCTTCGCGCTGGTCTGGTTCGTCTCAGACGGGCAGTTGAGATCTGACTTCGCCAAGTGGCGCAGCAGAAGTGACTCCGCGGATCCTGGGGTCGGGAGGACGCATTGACGAACGAGGGCTCCGCGGGGCGATGGTCGGCCGTCCACTGGATCGCCGTTGCCGCCGGACTCCTGTGCATCTCTCTCTCCGTCGCCGTCGCGCCGCTCGCCACCGCCGCCGCTGTAGTGGCCGCCACGGCGGCCGTCGTGCTCATCTCCCGGTTTGGTCCTCTCGAGGGCCTCTGGTATCTGGCGCTGGCCGCCGTACCGCTCAGGCATCCGCTCGCTGTCGATCTCCACGGGACGGTATCGCTCTTCCCGACGGACCTTCTGCTGTTCTGTCTCCTCGCTGTTGCGGCGGTCAACGGGCGCCTGCGCGGGCTTGCGCGTGAGAGCCTCGCACTGAAGCTCGGACTCGCGCTCTTCATACTGAGTTTCCCTGGGCTCTTCACGGCGACCCGCGTCTTCTGGGGCGTCGCTTCCATCTACCGTATCGGACTTCAGCTCTCCGCGTTCGCCGTGAC
>JAUWRQ010000207.1 GCA_030610515.1 Candidatus Eiseniibacteriota bacterium
GAGCAGCACGACGCGCACTCGCTCTGACCAACCTCCCCGCCAAGCCAGTCCTCCAGCGGACGCCCTTCTATCAGTATCCGATTGGACTCGATCGTGTCGGCGGCGAACTGCTCGGGCGTAAGAGCCTCCTCCACAGAGGCGACCTCCATCTCAAGAGGAAGGAGAGACTCACGCAGGGTCGCGATCGCCTTGCGAAACTCATCTTGGGTGCTGCCGCAACGCTCGCACGTCTGTCCGTCGTCTGTGACGAGTCGCTGCCACGTGACCGTCAATGTCATGGTAGTCTCTCCCTCATCCACGGTGGACACGTCCCGCTCGCAGCCAACCAACACAAGCGCGACCGCCAGCGCGACACAGAGTCTCTTCACATCTCCCCCCTCCCGGTGCGCCATCCAACTAGGCAATCAGCGCCTTGATCTCGTCGACGGAAAGAAGCTTACCCACCGCCTTGACCTCTCCGTCCACGGCGAGCCCGGGCGTCATCATGACACCGAACTTCATGATCTCGTTGATGTCCGAGACCTTCTCGAGCTCGAACTCGAGCCCCAGCTCGTCCAGCGCCTTCCGCGCGTTCCCCTCGAGCTGTCTGCACTTTGGGCACCCGGTGCCCAGAATCTGGACTTTCATCAGCTCCTCCGATCAGAAGAACGTGCCGTATAGCATACCTGTCACCGTGGCCATGACGACGACGAGCCCCACGAAGACGAGCGTCTTCTTCGTACCCATGATGCTTCGGATCACGAGCATATTCGGAAGCGAGAGCGCCGGACCGGCCAGGAGCAGCGCGAGTGCGGGGCCCTTGCCCATCCCACTCCCTATGAGCCCCTCCAAGATCGGCACCTCGGTGAGCGTCGCGAAGTACATGAACGCGCCCGCGACGGAGGCGAAGAGATTCGAGCCGAGCGAGTTGCCGCCCACTGACCGGGCGACCCACGCTGAGGGAATGAGACCCTCGTGTCCCGGTCGCCCGAGCAACAGACCCGCGACCACGACGCCGATAAGAAGAAGCGGGAGGATCTGCTTCGCGAACCCCCAACTGGACTGGAACCACTCTCGATCATCGCCGACACCCGTGCTCGTTATCGCGCCCAACCCCACGACGGCCACACCGAACGCCACGATCGGATGCTCCGGGAACAGGAGCGCGAGGATGATCGCCGGCACGGCCACAAGCGCCACGCGAACCACGGGCAGGCGGAACCACAGGACCAGAACCGCCCCGAGCCCCAGCGCCAACACCGAGGTCAGTACCCACTTGGCGGAATAGATGGCTGCCCACGCACCGGTCGACGCGGAGGGCCGTCCCCAGTTGGCGAAGACCAGGATCGCGACCATGAGGGCGAAATAGACGCCGTTCTGCCAGAGGGGCCTCGCGACGTCCGGCTCGGGCATCGCGACCTGAGCGTCGGCCTTCTCGAGCTCCTCCTTGCGGAAGACGAGGTGCATAAGGAGTCCGATCACCACGCTGAAGACGACGGCCCCGATGGCGCGCGCGAATCCCAGCTGCGGTCCAAGCACGCGGGCCGTGAGGACGATGGCGAGCACGTTGATCGCCGGCCCGGAGTAGAGAAACGCGGTGGCGGGCCCTAGGCCCGCGCCCATTCTGTAGATGCCCGCGAAGAGTGGGAGAACGGTGCACGAGCAGACCGCGAGCACCGACCCAGAGACCGAGGCGACCCCGTACGCCAGAGGCTTCGGGGCCCTCGCGCCCAGGTACTTCATCACCGACTCCTTGCGCACGAAGACTGCGATCGCGCCGGCGATGAAGAACGCCGGAAGCAGGCACAGGACAACGTGCTCCCGGGCGTACCACTTCACGAGCGCGAGCGCCTCGGTGAACGCGGTGTCGAATCGTGGGACTCCGACCGGAAGGTGAAAGGCAGCGAGGAAGACGACGACCATGATGGCAAGCGGTTTCCACTCCGTCTTCCAGTTCAAGGGATTCTCCTCCGACGCCCTGTCTCACTCACTCGGGACCGCTGGGAGCGGGGAACGGGGAACGCAGCGTCCGGGCGTGGCGCGTCCCGTTCCGAGGCGCTAGTGCGCCGTGATGAGCAGGTAGACGCCTCCCAGGATCACGAGCCCGCCGCACACCTTCCTGACGACAACGGCGCCTCTCGACCTCTCGCTCCAGTTGAGATACCGCTGCACGATCTCGGTGAACGTGCCCGCCAGCACGATGACCGAGCAATGCCCGACGCCGTAGGCGAGAAGGAGAAGCGCACCGTACGCAGGATTGGCGGAGGCGACTTGGAGTGTGACGCCGAGCATCGGCGCCATATACGCGAACGTGCAGGGACCCAGAGCGATTCCAAACACGAGCCCGAGGATGAAGGCAGCCAGCCCACCCTTGCGCTTCACCCCTATCTGCCCCGGTCCGGACCACGGCATCGGGATGAAGCCGAGCAGATGAAGCCCCACCAGGAAGAAGATGACGGCGACCCCGTAGTTCGCCCAGCGCCCGAGATCACCCATCATCCGACCGGCGACCGCTGTCACGACACCGATGATGGCTATCGTGGTGAGGATGCCGACGGAGAACAGAAGTGAGATGACGAACGCCCGCCGCGTCGAGATTCGTCCCTGGCCGTCGACGAACCCGACAATGAGCGGGATGCTGGCGAGATGGCAGGGCGATAGGATGATGCTCAGCACACCCCAGGCGAGGGACGCCGCCAGCGCCACGGCCGGTGCGCCCTCGACGGCCCTGCTGAGTGATGTGAACAGCTCTCCCACAGCACGCGCTCCTCACTGGCCCCGCGGAAGCCGGTGGAGACGCACCGCAGACGGCGGCGTCCCCGGCTCTCCACTAGCCCTCGAATTCATATCCCAGCTCGCGCCACTTCGCGAGCATGTCCTCACGGGAGAAGAACCCCTGGTGCCGGAAGAGCTCGCTCCCGTCAGCGTCGAAGAAGATCTGTGTTGGGATCAACTTGATGTTGTAGGGGCGGCCAGCATCCCGGTCCTTCCAGACGTCGATGAACTCTACGTCGAGCTGTCCGGCGAACGTCTCGCGCATCTCTTCCAGGATCGGGGCCATCGCCTTGCAGGGGACGCACTTGTCCGCACCGAGATCCAGCAGTTTCGGAAGAGCCGACGTCTCTGCAATCGCATCATCGGCCACGTTCGACCCGGCGTCTGCAGCTTCTTCGATGGCCTCGCCCTGAACCGCCGGCTCCGACTCGGGCACCGGACGATCGTCCTCCGTCCCGACCCCGCAGCCCGCGAGCACAACAATGGACACGGTGGCCAAGCAGACTAGCGCGATGACGGCGAGCGGATCCCGCAGACCTCGGCCGTGGAGGTGGTGTGAGCGTTCACGACCCGAATCGATCACTCCTGTCATTCCCTCCTCCTCTTCCGCAACGAGCCCGGTGCGCACGAACTCCCTTCCCCTCCGCGGAGAACGGCTTCGAGGCATCCGAAGAAGTCGACGACGCACCCCATCCTCAGGGAGTAGTAGACCTCCGAGCCCCGCTTCTTGTCGCACACGATCCCCACGGACTTGAGGACACCGAGGTGCTTCGAGACCGTCGACATGTCGGATCCGATGGCATCCGTCAGTTCGTGTACGCAGCGCTCGCCCTTCGATAGCTCGTCGACGATGTACAGACGGCTGGGGTGTGCGAGCGCCTTCATGACGCCGGCTCTGGCCTCGTAACGCTCTCTGATGCTCTCATTCACGGCACACTCCTTTCTCTGATACACTTGGCTATTTTACCAAATAGCCAAGCGAATGCAAGAGAGTTCTTGGGACGAAGGCGAGGCCGCACGCAGAC
>JAUWRQ010000076.1 GCA_030610515.1 Candidatus Eiseniibacteriota bacterium
CGACGCCGGCGGGCCGCGCCGTGGCCATGCACACCCCCCAAGGACACCCACAGTGAGATATCGCCCACTCGAGGAGATAGCCGGACGGATCGAGCGCAAGCGCGTTCCGTTCTCGGATCTCATGCCGTGGAGAGTGCGCCGCATCCTCCTCGTCTCCAGCCTCTACGACTCGTTCACGTTCCAGGAGGACGGGAACCTGGGAGAGATGCTCTTCACCGAATATCAGGAGCTGAACCTCTCCTCCGCTCCGATGATCGCGCGCGTGTCAACGGCCGAGGCCGCGGTGGAAGAGGTCGCGGACACCAACCCCGACCTCAGCATCACGATGCCGCGCGTCGGCGAGATGGACGTCTTCGAGTTCGGGAAGAAGATACGCGAGGTCGCGCCGGAAGGACCGGTGGCGCTCATGGCGTACGACACGCGCGAGCTGTCTCTCTTGAAGGCGCGCGCCGACAGCGGCGGCATCGACAGGATCTTCGTGTGGCTGGGCGACGCGCGCGTCTTCCTCGCGGTCATCAAGTGGGCCGAAGACCTCATGAACTGCGGTCACGACGCGAACCTGGCGGGCGTCAAGAACATCATCCTCATCGAGGACTCGGTCAGGTTCTACTCCGCATACCTGCCGATGCTCTACGCGGAGATCATGGAGCAGACGCAGGCTTTGATGGCGGAGGGTGTCAACCGGATGCAGCGCCTCATGAGAATGCGGGCGCGGCCGAAGGTGCTACTCGCGTCGACCTACGAAGATGCCACCGAGATATACAACGCGACCAGAGAGCAGCTCCTGGGCGTCATCACGGATGGCAAGTTCCCGCGAGCCGGGAAGTCCGACGCCGGGGCCGGGCTCGCCTTCGCGCGCATGGTGAAGGATCGCGACCCTCGAACGCCCGTGCTCGTTCAGTCGACCGACTCCGGGCTCGCGAGCGGCGCTCAGGAGGTCGGTGCCGTCTTCTGCGAGAAGGGCTCGCCGACGCTCCTGCACGACGTCCGCCGGTTCATGCGTGAGCATCTCGGGTTCGGGGACTTCGTCTTCAGGGACTCGGGCGGGACGGAGATAGCGCGGGCGGCGGACCTCAAGAGCTTGCTTTCAGCCATTGAGCAGGTCCCGGAGGAGTCGCTCATGCGTCACGCGAGCAGGAACGACTTCTCCACGTGGCTCATGGCGCGCACGGAGTTCGACATCGCCAAGGCGATCCGACCGATAACGACCGACGACTTCACGACTCCGGCCGACCTCCGCCAGTACCTTGCATCGTGTGTCAGGGATTATCGCACGAGGTCCAGGGCGGGACTCGTGGAGGACTTCTCGAGCGAGACGTTCGAGGCGGAGTCGTCGTTCTCGAGGATCGGCACCGGCTCACTCGGAGGAAAAGGACGCGGACTCGCGTTCATCAACTCCCTTCTGAACGCATACGACATCGAGGACCGCATCGATCGCGTCCACATCTCAGTCCCGCCGAGCGCGGTCGTCGCGACGGGCGTCTTCGAGGAGTTCATGGGCTCGTCCGGACTCACCGAGTTCGCTCTCGCGGAGGAAGACGACGAGAGGATCCGCGCCGCGTTCCTCGAGGCGCCGCTCCCCGCGGAAACGACAAACGAGCTCCGAACGTTTCTGGAGGGGGTCCGCTACCCGCTGGCCGTCCGTTCGTCCAGTCTCTTCGAGGACTCCTCGTTCCAGCCGTTCGCGGGCATCTACCAGACGTACATGATCCCCAACACCGACGACGACATCGAGGTGAGGCTCGACGAGCTGTCCCGAGCGATCAGGCTCGTCTACGCCTCGACATATTCGGCGGACTCGAAAAGCTACATCGAATCGACGCCGAATCGCCTCGAGGAAGAGCGGATGGCGGTCATCATCCAGCAGATGGCCGGGCGGTCCCACGGCAACTACGTCTACCCGAACGCCGCGGGGGTGGCGCGCTCGTACGACTACTACCCGGTCAAGGGGGGGCTCTCCGAGGACGGCGTCGCATCGATTGCCCTGGGCCTGGGGCGGATGGTCGTCGAGGGTGGACGGACGGTCCGTTTCTCACCGGCGCACCCGAATCGGCTCTTCCAGTTCTCGTCGACCGGCGACTACCTCCGGAACGCACAGCGCGAGTTCTACGCCCTCGACCTCTCGCGACCGGCTCCCGACGGCACGCCCGCGGACTCGAACCTGGCGCTCCTCGAGATCGGCATGGCGGAGAAGCACGGAACCCTCGACCCGGTCGCGTCCACGTACTCCCCTCAGAATGACCGCATCTACGAGGGTCTCCGCAGGGACGGAATCCACCTCGTGACGATGGCCGGCATGCTGTCCGGAGACCGGCTACCTCTCCCCGAGGCGCTCTCGTTCCTGCTCGAGGTCGGAAACGCCGGCTTCACGTGCCACGTCGAGATCGAGTTCGCAGTCAACCTGTCGGAGGACCCGGGTGGGCGGCACAACCTGGCGTTCCTGCAGATACGCCCGCTCGTCTTCGGCGGTGCTGCGGAAGACGTGAACGTCGAGGGCGTCGATCCCGCGGGCGCGATTGCGGTCTCCGGGAGCGCACTCGGACACGGGCTGATCGAAGGAGTGCGCGATCTGGTCTATGTGAGAGCGCGCTCGTTCGACCGCTCGAAGACGCGCGAGATAGCGGAGCAGATCGGTGACTTCAACGCGAGGCTCAAGGAGGAGCGGCCGTACGTCCTCATCGGTCCGGGCCGGTGGGGAAGCGCCGACCCGTGGCTGGGCATCCCCGTCAAGTGGTCGCAGATCTCCGGAACGAGGTGCATCGTCGAGGCGCCGATCGAGGACCTGCGCGTCGAGCCGTCGCAGGGCACGCACTTCTTCCAGAACATCACATCGTTCGGCATCGGCTACTTCACGCTGGCGGACGACGACCCGGCGATGCGGCTCGACCAGGACTGGCTCGACGAGCAGCCCGCGTTCGGAGACGCCGAGTTTGTACGCCATCTCAGATTCGACGAACCCCTCGAGATCGCGATCAACAGCAAGACGGGACACGGGGTCATCCTGAAACCCGGTCTCTCGATCGCGTCGGCGATGGGCAAGTCCGGGGAGTAGCCATCCCCTCCCGAACGCAAAGAGGGGACCGGTCGTCGGGCCGGCCCCCTCTTCTTCCGTCGCCCCTGTCGGGGCTCTCACACAGATCACTTCCAGACGAATCGCGCCCTAGCTGCGCCCGACTCGTCCTTAGATAACACCCTGGTCGAGCATCGAATCGGCGATCTTGATGAACCCGGCGATGTTCGCACCCGCGACGTAGTTGCCGGGCATCCCGAACTCCTCGGCCGTCTCGAAGGCTGCCTTGTGGATCGCCTTCATGATGCCCTGCAGGCGCTGGTCGACTTCCTCGCGCGTCCAGGAGAGCCGGAGACTATTCTGGCTCATCTCGAGACCGGAGGTGGCGACGCCGCCCGCGTTCGCGGCCTTGCCGGGACCGTAGAGGATCTTCTTATCGAGGAAGATCCCGACGCCCTCGGGAACGGTCGGCATGTTCGCGCCCTCGGAGACGACGTAGACGCCGTTCTTGATGAGGTTCGCCGCGTCCTTCGCGTTGATCTCGTTCTGCGTCGCGCTCGGGAACGCGCAGTCAGCCTTGACGTCCCAGAGCGGGTTGTAGTCGAGGCTCGAGTCGACGGGCGTGTAGACGGCGCCCGGGAACTTGTCGGCGTACTCCTTGATGCGGCCGCGCTTGAGGTTCTTGAGCTCCATCACAAACGCCAGCTTGTCGCGGTCGATGCCGCTCTCATCGAGGATCCATCCGCTCGAGTCGGAGAACGTGACGGGCATTGCACCCAGGTCGAGCAGTTTCTCGGCCGCGTACTGCGTGACGTTGCCGCTTCCTGAGACGAGGCACTTCTTGCCCTCGAGCGTCTCGTTGCGGGTCCCGAGCATCTCGGCTGCGAAGTAGACCGCGCCGTACCCAGTCGCTTCGGGACGAATGAGGCTGCCGCCCCAGTTCAGGCCCTTGCCGGTCAGAACGCCGGTGAACTCGTTGCGAATCCTGCGGTACTGGCCGAACAGATAGCCGATCTCGCGTCCGCCGACCCCAATGTCACCGGCGGGAACGTCGGTATTCGGACCGATGTGGCGGAAGAGCTCGGTCATGAAACTCTGACAGAACTTCATGACTTCGTTGTCGCTCTTGCCCTTCGGGTCGAAGTCCGAGCCGCCCTTGCCGCCGCCCATCGGAAGCGTCGTCAGGCTGTTCTTGACGACCTGCTCGAATGCGAGGAACTTGAGGATGCCGAGGTTGACGCTCGGGTGGAACCTGAGTCCGCCCTTGTACGGGCCGATGGCACTGTTCATCTCGATGCGGAAGCCCCGGTTGACATGAACGTCGCCGCTGTCGTCGACCCACGGAACGCGGAACATGATGACGCGCTCCGGCTCCACGATGCGGTCGATGATGCTGGCCTTGCGGTACTCTGGCCGCTTCTCGAGAACGGGCCAGATCGACTCCACGACCTCGTCCACGGCCTGGATGAACTCGGGCTGCGCCGGGTTCTTTGCCTTGACGGAGTCGACGAACTCACTGACGGTCTTGGCTGTTGTTGCCATCACTCTCTCCTCCAAGAGACCACCAACTGCTGCAACGAACGCTTGGTCACACACGTGCCGCCGGGAACGCGAGGTCCTCTGGGTGCGTTCCCGCAAATGGACACGAACAGGGAGTTTAGCACGGTCGGAAGGGCCCGGTCAACGGGGATTCAGGGGCTCTCGGGCTCGCGGGAGCTGGAAACGGCGCGTTCGCGGGACTCATGGAAGCCGTGCGGCTAGCGGGGATGCTCGTCAGCCGGGGTAGCGGAGAGCCGAGCCACCTCGCGGGCCGCCAGCAGGAAGGCGCCGGTGCCGTAGTCGGCCCGGTCCTGGGCTCTGACGACACCCGGCGCGGCGCCGATCGGCTGAACCCATCCCAGCCTCCCGGACTCATCGACTGCGCCGGTCAGACCGTTCCACGCGGCCACGATCACTGGTAGGTATTCCTCCTGCGGCAGGACACCCTCCGCGACGCCCCAGGCCAAGGCGCAGCAGAAGAGCGACGATGCGCTCGTGTCGGGGTTCGGATGCTCGCGGGACTTGAGGAGGTCGGGCCTCCAGAGCCCGTCCCCCCCCTGAAGATCCGCCACGGCCGCGGCCATCTCGGTCAACAGGCGCTCGTACCTGTTCCTCGACGGATGTTCGGGAGGCAGCGCAGAAAGCACCCGAACCGTGCCGGCCATCACCCATCCGTTTCCCCGACCCCAGAAGGATGCGGCGCGGTTCGGCGGAACGCCGGGAAGCGCCCTGGGCTTGCGCTTGGCGTCGCGATAGAAGAGGTGTCTGTCCGCATCGTACAGGTGGTCTACCACGTCCCACCACATCGGCTCCATCGCGCCGACGTAGCGGAGGTCCCCCGTCGCCTCGCTGAGCCTCGCCATGGCGGGAGGCGCCATGAAGAGGGCGTCGCACCAGGACCACTCCTCACGACCCGGGAGCGGCTCCGCGAGTATTCCATCGAACGCCGCGACGGTCGACCCGAGCATCCGGGAATCGCGCTCGACGTCCCACATCTCCAGGTAGACCTGCGCCGGCGACAGATCGTCCGCGTGCCTCGGTCGCGGACCCAAGCGCCACTCCCGCGTCTCGCACCAGTCGCGCGTGGCTTCGAGGAAGCGCTCCTCCCCCGTCAGATCGTAGGCCGCCAGGACGCCCGTGTGGAGGACGGCCTCGCACCACTGTTGCTTGAAGAACGTCCGCGGCACGTGCGCTGCCAGTTCGGCGTCGCAGACACGGACGGCGAGCGCGACGATCTCATCCCGTGACGGGAGCGTTGCCGGGGCGCGAACGACCGGCTGTTCGGCAACCGCCGACCCCGCAGAGGCGAGCCCGGGATCGAACAGGAGCAGCAGTGCCAGCGCGAGGACGACGCCGGCGGTGACGGTCGACCTCTCAGTCCATCGCAGGACGCTCACGGTCGAACCTCCTGGGCTGCTCCGGGCAGGTACTTGACGCCGGTTCCAAACAAGTCATACCTGTAGTAGACGCCGGACATCCACAGGAGCTCCGGGTCGCCGGCGGCGCGGCCGCGAGGCACGACGGGGCGAACGTTGTCCACGACCGAACCCTCGGTAACGGGTCGAGATGACCACGTCTTC
>JAUWRQ010000327.1 GCA_030610515.1 Candidatus Eiseniibacteriota bacterium
GCGGCAGACCGGGAATCTCGAAGCCTACTGGTCGTACCTGCGGGGCCGTCAACTCTGGACCAAGAGAACCGGCGAGAGCATGGAAGAGGCCATGGAGTGCTTCGAGAAGGCCATCGCGCTCGACCCGGACTACGCCCTCGCGTACGATGTGCTCGCGCAGTGCATCGCGGCCTCCGCGCACTATCGCCGCGTCCATCCGGCCGTGATCCGCCGCGAGGCGAAGGCCAAGGCCCTCAAGGCGCTCGAGCTCGACGACACGCTCGCGGGACCGCACGCCACGCTCGGGGGGATCCTGAGCGACGACGAATGGGACTGGGAGGGCGCCGAGCGCGAATTCAAGCGCGCGCTCGAGCTCGACCCGGGACACGCCACGGCCCACCAGTGGTACGCCGAGTTCCTCCTGATCTTCGGTCGAACGGAGGAGGCCATGCGCGAGGCGAAAGCGGCGGTCGAGCTGGATCCCCTGTCGCCCACCATGAACGCACGGGTAGGTATCGTCCTCAGCTACGAACGCAAGTACAAGGAGGCTGAGCGGCAGTTCAGAACCGCGCTCGCACTCGACCAGGAGTACAAGCAGACCTACGTATTCCTGGCGTTGGCTCTGGCCGATCAGTCGCGCCTCGAGGAGGCGGTCGAGTCAGCCCGGAACACGGGCCGTCCGGACGTGACCGCGTACTTCAAGGGACTGGCAGGCGACACGGATGCCGCCAGGAAGCGCTACGAGGAACTCCTGGAGGAGATGAAGGAGGCCTATGTCTGGCCGACGCTCCTCGCGGATCTGTGTTTCGTGCTGGGGGAGATTGACACAGCGTTCGAGTGGCTCGAGAAGGCTGCCGACGACCACGACGTACGGCTCCCCTACAGGATCCACGGCCCGTGGGGAAACCCCTACCGGGACGACCCTCGGTTCGCTGAGATCACGAAGAGAATGGGGCTCGCGGTACGATCCTGAGCGCTAGCTTCCTGGAGCCGTATCCTCTACCGGCGTCTCGTCTGCGTGCGGTTCGTCGGTGCACGACTCGTCGGTCCCCCAGTCGATCTGGTAGATCTTCCAGCTGTCGTCTTCCTTGAGGAGCCAGATCGTGACGGGGATGAACTCGCCGCCTTCAGTCTCGATCTCGCCGTCGAGAAAACCCTCGTCGCCTTCGACCGAGCGCTGCCACCACGTCGCTTCGGAGTAGTCGGCGAGCGCGCTCTCCTGAGCGAACACCTGCAGTTCCTCCACGGACGTGTCGCCGGTGAACTCCCTCGAGAGATGCCCGTAGGCCGCGTCGTAGTCGCCCTGCGAGAGTTCGCAGAGGAACGCGTCGGTCACCGTGACGAGATTCGACGTCATCCCGAGCGCGCCCACGAACGCCACGATCCCGATGGCGGCGCAGACGGAAACGATGACGAGGAACGGCTTCTTCTTCACAGGTACCTCCTCGAACGCGTGCACACGTCCTCACGAGTCGCGACCGCGCGGACGGATGGGGAGTCCGCCGTGCAAGGACGCGACATCGTTGTGGGTGTTCTCGTACACGGCAGTAGGAAGGGTGCCCGGAGCCTGTGACGGGGTTTGGTGAATCGCCAATCAGTGTGAGGGTGACATCAGGCGCCGCTGCTCGAAGAAGAGCGCAGGCCCCGCGCGCACCCGTGGTATAATGGGCGGTGCGACAGACGGCTTCCCGAACCCTCGTGTCGATTCCAGGACAGGGGAGCACTCCGACCATTCCTTCAGGTCTCCCCCGTTCCTTCTCCATAGGCACGACGATCCGCACAGACACGACGACCCGCGCGACTCACGCTCGGGACTCCTCGGGAGTCCGGGGACCGTGGTGCGCGGCTCGTTGCTCGTACGAATCCCACGGATCGGGATTCGCACCCGAAAGGGGTCGACCATGAAGCGCTCTCTCGCACTCGCGGCGGTGATACCGATCCTCGCCTTCTTCTTCCTCTGCTTCGCCCCGCCGCTTCGGGCGCAGTGGCCCGAGGACGGCGCGGCCGTCTGCACGGGGAGCATGGGGCAGTACGATCCGCAGATCATCCCCGACGGCGTCGGGGGGTCTTTCGTCACGTGGGACGACGGCCGCAACAGCCACGACATCTACGCCCAGCGGCTCGACTCCCACGGGAACGCGCTCTGGGCCGTCAACGGCGTCGTCGTCTGCACCGGCTCCCAGTACTCGGGAGCCCCGTTCATCGCCCCGGACGACGCGGGCGGTGCCATCATCGTCTGGGTCGACTGGCGCGGAGCGGACGCCGACATCTACGCCCAGCGCATCGACGGCGATGGCAACTCCCTCTGGACCCTGGACGGCGAGGCCGTGTGCACGACCGCGGAGAATCAGCACACGGCACGAATCGTGGCCGACGGCTCCGGCGGGGCGCTCATCAGCTGGTCGCACGTCCGCGCGGGCGTGCCCGACGGCAACGTCTACGCACAGCGGCTCGACGCCAACGGCAGCCCACTCTGGGACCTGAACGGCGCCGCCGTCTGTACGCTTTCCACCGGGCAGTGGGGACCCGCGCTTGTCGGGGACGGCGTCGGCGGGGCGATCATCAGCTGGTCGGACTACCGCAACGGGCTCGCGAACACCGACGTCTACGCGCAGCGGATCTACCAGGACGGTTCTCCCATGTGGGACATCGACGGCGTCCCC
>JAUWRQ010000258.1 GCA_030610515.1 Candidatus Eiseniibacteriota bacterium
CAAGCAAACAGAAGGCAGTTGAAGCGGCGATCGACGACGTCAGAACCGGCAGGATGGTGATCGTCGTCGATGACGAGTCGCGCGAGAACGAGGGCGATCTCATCATGGCCGCAGAGAAGGTCACGCCGGATGCGATCAACTTCATCTCGCGCGAAGGAAGGGGTCTCATCTGCGTGCCGATGACCGGCGAGCGGCTCGACCAGCTCGACCTTCACCCGATGGTCGGGAAGAACACGTCGATCATGGGCACCGCGTTCGCCGTGTCCGTCGACGCCGTGCACGGGACGACGACGGGGATTTCGGCACAGGACCGCGCGGCGACGATACAGGCGCTGGTGGACCCATCCACGGAGCCTTCGGATCTCGCGCGACCGGGGCACATCTTCCCGCTCAGGGCGAGCGACGGAGGCGTTCTTCGTAGGGCCGGCCACACCGAGGCCGCGGTCGACCTGGCAAAGCTCGCGGGCCTCTCGCCGGCCGGAGTGCTCTGCGAGATCATGGGCGAAGACGGAAGCATGGCGAGGCTCCCGGAGCTCAAGCGGATGGCCCAGCGGTTCGACCTCGGCATCGTGAGCGTCAGGGCGCTCATCGAATACAGACAGAGAACCGAGCGACTCGTCAGAAAGGTCGTTGAGACCACACTGCCGACGCGCTACGGCGACTTCCGCCTCTACCTGTACGAAAACGACGTGGACGACCTGCAGCACATCGCCCTGGTCAAGGGTGAGCCCGGACCCGACGACGACGTGCTCGTCAGGGTGCACTCGGAGTGTCTGACCGGCGACGTCTTCGGCTCGAGGAGGTGCGACTGCGGCGAGCAGGTCGCCGACGCGCTTCGCGCGATCGAGCGTGAGGGAATGGGCGTCTTCGTGTACATGCGGCAGGAGGGGCGAGGCATAGGCCTCCTGAACAAACTCAGGGCGTACGAGCTCCAGGACAGATGACGAGACACCGTGGAGGCCAACGAGGAACTCGGCTTCCCGGCGGATCTCAGGGACTACGGGATCGGCGCTCAGATACTCGCGGACCTTAAGGTGCGGCGTATCAGGTTGCTCACGAACAACCCGAGGAAGATCGTGGGGCTCGAGGGACACGGAATGACCATCACCGAGCGGGTGCCGATCCAGATGGCCCCGGGGGACAGGAATTTCGACTACCTGGTGACGAAGAAGGAGAAGCTGGGACATCTTCTGGAGATCACGAAGGACCCAGCGGTGTGCACACGGGCGGGCGGAATGGCGGCCCGATCGAAGGGAACCGCGAAGGAGGCATCCGATGAGTAAGGTGGTCGAGGGGAACCTCAGAGGTGACGACCTCAAGTTCGGCATCGTCATCTCGAGATTCAACGAGTTCGTGTCGCTTCGTCTTCGGGCGGGAGCGATGGACTGTCTGAGGCGTCACGGGACCGACGACGAAGACATCACCGTGGCGTGGGTGCCTGGGGCATTCGACATACCGTCGGTGGCCAAAAAGATGGGTGACTCGGGCAAGTTCGATGCTGTAGTATGCCTCGGCGCAGTCATCCGTGGAGCAACGTCCCACTTCGACCTCGTCGCCGCCGAGGTCGCCAAGGGCGTCGCGCACGTCGGAATGCAGACAGGCGTGCCGACCGTCTTCGGAGTGGTCACGGCCGACAACCTGGAGCAGGCCATCGAGCGCGCCGGGTCCAAGTCGGGGAATCGCGGCTGGGACGCGGCGCGTGCCGCGCTTGAACTCGCGGACCTTTACTCGAAGCTGGACTGACCGAACGGCGGGAGCTGACCCCATGGGCCCGAGGAGAGAGGGACGAGAATTCGCTCTCATGCTCCTCTACCGGGAAGAGGTCACCGGCCTTACCGACCCGGCCATTCCCGGCCTCGAGGACGTGAGCCCCAAGGCGTTGGAGTTCGCTGAGCTCCTCGTCGAGGGCGTGAGGTCGAACGCCGGCCCCATAGACGCCGCCATCACGTCTGCGAGCGAGCACTGGGACATCTCCCGCATGGGAGCCGTGGACCGAACCATAATCCGAATCGGCGCGTACGAGTTGCTGCACCAGCCGAGCACGCCCGTGGGTGCGATCATCAACGAAGCGGTGGACGCGGCCCGGAAGTACTCGAGCGACGAGTGCGGGCGGTTCGTAAACGGAGTCCTCGACAGGATCGCGAGAGACGTCCGCGGCGACGCGTCGGACTCGAAATCACCCGGAGGGAAGGGTGCGCTACGCCGTCCTGAGTGACGTGCACGCGAACGCACAGGCTCTGCGCGCCGTCGTGAGCTCCCTCAAGGTTGCGGACGTACGGTCGGTCGTCTGCCTTGGGGACGTCGTCGGGTACGGAGCCGACCCCGGCGAGGTCATCGCCGTGTCGAGGACGCTCTGTGAGGTCACGGTCGCCGGGAATCACGATCGCGCGGCGTCGGCGCGGGACTCGGGGTTTTTGTTCAACCAATCGGCCAGCGAGGCCATCGTCTGGACCCGGGAGCAGCTGAGCGACGAGGAGGTATCATACCTCGCGGGACTCCCGCTGACCTCCGTTTACGAGGAGACCCTCCTCGTCCACGCGTCGCCCCGGAACCCGGGGGCGTGGACATACGTCACGGGGAGAAGAAGCGCCGCGATCGCGCTCAGCGCCTTCGAAGAGCGGCTCTGTCTCGTGGGTCACACGCACCGACCGGCTTTCTACGTATCTGACGGAGAGAAGGCACGCCGGCTCTCTCTTCCGAAACTCACTATGCAGGATGGTCGCCGGTACCTCGTCAACGTCGGAAGCGTCGGACAGCCACGCGACGGGGACCCCAGAGCATCCTACGCGGTCGTCGACACAAACGCGGACACGGTGGAGATCTGCCGCGTCGCGTACGACACGGAACTGGCGGGGCGCAGGATACTGGCCGCCGGCCTTCCCGTCTTCCTGGCGGAGCGGTTGAATCACGGGGGCTGAGTTCCGCATCCACCCCACGGCGGGGCGCGACGCGGCGGAGGACACATGCTGACGGCGAGCGTTGGAGTCATGGCGTACAACGAGGAGCGCAACATCGGCAGGCTCCTCGAGGCGCTCACAACTCAGAGACTCGAGGCGGTGGCGATCACGCAGATCGTGGTCGTTTCGAGCGGCTCAACGGACCGCACGGACGACATCGTGCGGGATTGGACCTCTCGCGACGACCGCGTGACGCTGGTCCGCCAGGAATCCCGGGAGGGCAAGGCGTCCGCGATCAACGTGTTCCTCGAGAAGGCCGATGCG
>JAUWRQ010000268.1 GCA_030610515.1 Candidatus Eiseniibacteriota bacterium
AGTCCTCAAGGCTGCCTGCGGTCCCTCCCGCCGCGATGTCGCCGTACTCCTCGTAGTCGTCGGTGACCGCCACGTGTGGATCGGACGTGAAGAGCGTGGCGGCAACCGCCTGCGCCTCCGCTGTCCCGGCGTTCTCGAGCGTCAGGACGAGCTCGATCGTCTCCCCGGCGGCGACGTTACCGTCTCCGTTCCCGGCGCTCCCTCCGGAGAGGTCGTCGTCGACGGCGTGGTCGAAGTAGCGGCAGTAGGCCATGTCGGCGCCAGTCACCGTGACCGACCCCTCGTGCGGGTACCGGTCGTGCTTCGTGACGGTGATGTCGAGCGTGCCGGGAACCGAGGGCGGCGCGTCCAGCGCGACCGTTGCCTGCCCGGCATCGTTCGGGTAGGCCGTCCCGTAGACGTTCCCGGACTCCCCCTCGATACAGACGAGCGCGTCCGCGACGGGCGCACGCCCGTCCGAGACCGCGATCCCAAGCGAGGAGAGCCCGATCGGGATCGCGTCCGCGTAGCTCGCCTCGAGCTGCGACGGCACGTCGGTCCAGATCTCAACGCCGGGGTCGCCGAGGACGTTGTACATCTCGAAGTAGCGGTGCGTGTTGCCACCAGCCCCGTAGTGCACGAGAACGTGATAGAGCGCCCGGTGACCAATACCGCACGCCCAGGTGTACCCCTCGTCGAAAAGCGCCTCGAAGGCCCCCCGTTCGAGGATGTCGTCCTCGCCCCAATACGACGTCACCGACGATCCCCAGAAGAAGAGGCCACCGCTGTCGCTCGCGTTGATCCAGGTCTCGCCGAAGCAGTTGAGTTCGTACGCCCCCGTGAGGCAGGCGTAGCTGTGGACGAGCGGGAGCATATCGGTGTTCGTGAGGGCGAGGACGTCACCTGGGTCGAAGGGCGGCCCGTCGACCCAGGAGGTGGTCGAGCCGTGTCCGGAGTAGACGCAGAGCGACCGTCCGTCGTTGAGCGCGGCCGAGACGTCCTCGGTCGTCGCGCCCAGCGTGCAGTAGAGCCGGTCGGAAACGTACCCCCTCGGGTCGAGGTAGGTCTCGATCACGTAGTTGTGGGTCCCCTCCGGGACCGTGTAGTTATCACAGGAGGCCATGAAGACGGCCTTCTTGAGCCAGTCGGTTCCGCTCGCGAGATCGTACCTCTCGTAGTCGACTGTCTTGCTCACGAGGTTCGCGACCTCGAGAGCAGTCGTGCACGAGAAGCGCCCGACCGCGATGTCCGGGTCCCAGTCGTCCGGGCCGTCCATGGTCACGTAGTAGAGATCCGTGGCCGGAGCGTCGCTCTGAGTTCCCTCCCAGTGGTCGATGAGGTCGGTGTCGCCGACGAGGAGGACGAACGTCGGCGGGACGTCCCAGTTGTCATACGCGTCCTGAATCAGGGCACGGATGTTCTCGCTGGTGTTGCCCCCGGGGACGTCCGCCGTCGAGATGACGGTCGTCTCGTGGCCCTTTCCCTGTTTCCACTCCGCGAGGAGGGAGATCTCGTCCACGAGCGACTCGTGGGCGATGATGAGGTACCCGATCGGGAGCGGGAACTCGCGCGCGAATCCGAACGCGCCCCCGTTCAAGAAGAGGTCCGCGGTCAGATGGTCGAAGGGCGGGCTCGTATACCTCGCGTGCGCGCGGGCCGTCGCCTCCGGGTCGGCGCCGCGGAACTCGATCTCGATCTCGATCGACGTCGCGTACTCGAGCACGCCGCGCGCAGGGTTGTAGCGGATAGGGTTGGTCTCAAGCAGGACGTATCGATGGCCACGCAGCGTCCGCACTCCCCCCACACGCGCGATCTCCGGGGGATCGAATCGGTCTCGCGCGTAATACTCGCGAGAGAGAACGAACTCGGCCTCCTCGAGGGCTCCGGGGATCTTCTCGACGGAAGGTTGCGCGGGCACGACGGGCGACGCCGCGCCCAGGCTCTCGAGCGAGACGGTCCGGACGTCCGCGCTCACGATGCGGAGGACGGGCTCGGCACCCCAGGGAATCTCCACGTACTCGCGAACCGTCGGGAGGAGCGCCTCGCCCGCCTCCCCCGCGTAACCGCAGGACGGGAGCGAGAAGCGCACGAACTCCCCACCCTTCGTCAGCACCTCTTCCAGACGGACATCGGGCACCCCAAGCCTGAGCGAGACGCGCGTGAGATCCGAGGACACGACCTCTACCTCGGCAACGCGGCCCGTTGAGCCCTCGAACGGGATCCAGCGCGGCGATGCCGACGCTCCTCCCGACGCCGCGAGTGTCACGGCGGCCGCGACGCAAACCAGTACGATTGAGCGAGCCTTCATGGCGCCCTCCCCCTAGCCAAGTCGAAAGACCCGGACCCGTTGTGTCTCTTCTCCGGAATCATCTTACCACATAAATGAAAGTATGTCAATGAATTGCAGGGCTTCGCGCCTGGCTCGCTGACTGCCCTCGCTTCCTCGACGTCGTCGATGGCGTCAGTCAAGACGTAGCGAGGTTCTTCAGTGGAAGGGGGCGACGTCTCATGAAAGAGCAGGGCCGCCCGTGTGTCAAGAGCGACCCTGCGACTTGGCTCCCCATAGTGGACGTCTTTCGAACTCTCGACGTGCCACAGGAGGTCGGTGCCTGTGGGCTGCTGGACGGCAGCGCGGGCTGGATTGGCGGGGCCGACGAGACACGAACTCGTGCCAGGACGCACCGGAGATCCAGGCGCGAGTCCTGTCCCTCCCCCGCACAGTCCCCCGACCGGCGATCAGCGAGCGGGCGCTACGGACCATCGTGCGGATAGAGGATCTGGATAATCAGAAACTCCGGTTCGAGGACCTGATCGGCGACCAAGCATGCTAGCCGTGGCAACGGTCCACTACGTTGAAGTCAACGGGAGCGGTGTTCTCGTCACGCCCATCGGAATCGTCATGGGGGACACGTTGGGATGACGAGAACGCGGCCAGCCATGGCGGGAAGCGCGTTGTTGACCGCGCAGGCGCGCCCGTTCTCCGCAATCGACCAAGCCCTGGTGCGGTCCGAGCAGTAGAGGCAGTGGGGAATCGTCGATAAGGTCCGTGGTCTCGGCTCACTCCAGCTCTGCGCACAAACCTAGCACCTTGAGAACATCCTACTCCACCCGCGCGATGAGCTCACGAATCC
>JAUWRQ010000188.1 GCA_030610515.1 Candidatus Eiseniibacteriota bacterium
AGCCGCTTGCCCGTCCGCAGCCGCTTGCCCGTCCACGGGAGCGTCGTCGCCGAGCCCGGCGCGCCCGCCCGGCGTGCTCAAGTCGACCCCCGCGCGTTCCTCGACGAGCGCGTGCTCTTCGAACAACACGTTCACGAACGGCAGTATCATGCCGAGCGAGACGCCGGAGAGAACGGCAAACACTGCCATGCACATGAACGCCGCCAGAAGGCGGCGCCAGTAGGGTCTAATGAAGCTGAGGAGCCGAAGGTAGTTCGCCATCTCACCTCACGGTCATGAGCCGGCGCCGGTGAGCAGCACGGCCTGGGTGCGCTCGATGAACTCGTCGATGGGGAAGCGCTCCCCAGGCGTGAGCCTGATGACCTGGAGACAGGACGACTCTGGGAACACGGCCTCGTCGGTCTCCGGGGGAGCTATCAACGTCACCGTCGGGATGCCCATCGCGACGGCGAAGTAGACGAGGTCGGTGTTCCCAGCTACGAACAGGTCGCACTGGCCCAGAAGGCTCACGACGTCGCGCATCTTCCTCTGCTGCACGACAATGGGATCTCTCGAGAGCATGCTCTCGAGCCGCTTCGCCGTCTCGTGGTGCTCCGGGGCGGTCAGTAGTATGGCGCGCGCCCTGTACTCCGAGCACAGTCGGTCGAGAAGACGAGCCTGCTGCGCCAGGGACACTGACGTCCCGCTCCGCCCGGGACCGGGGTCGAAGCCGACCAGGAGCTCGTCCTCGCGCGGCTTGCGAAAATGGACCAGCTGTTCGGCCAGGCGCCGCTCTCGCTCGGGCACCTGCCAACTCAGCCCCAGGGAACCGGTGTCGATCCCCATGACGCGCGCGATTTCGAGACCGAGCTGCGCCCTGGTTCGGCCGGAGACGTTTCTGCTCACTTCGAGATTGAGGAACGGGTGGCTCTCATCACTCTGGAGGCCGGCCCGGACAGAGGCACCGGTCGCGTAGCAGATGAACGCGCGCTCCAGATTGAACTCCCGATCGAGGAGAATCACGATGTCGAACTTGTACGACTTCATCCTACGCGCGAGCGTCGACAACGCCGACAGGCGCTTGATACCTCCGGGGAGCGCGTAGCCCACGACCCTGTCGAGCTCGGGAAGACCGTCCAGTAGCTCGCGGTCATCTTCCTCCACGAGCACGGCGATCTTGCCTTCCGGGAACCCCCTTCGCATCGCGCGTATCGTAGGCATGGCGAAGAGCGCACCGATCACGCCGCGCTCTGGGACCACGAGGATCTTCTCTACGCTCTCGAAGGCCTCTGCGAACGAGACGAGCTCGGGGCTCTTGAAACGGAGGATGTACCAGTTGACGAGGCGGGCAAGCGACGAAGAACCGTCGCCGCCGGCGCGGGGACGCGCTCCGCCACCGCCATGAGGTCCCTTGTCTGCTCCGCTTTCCATGCTACCCATCACGGAATCCCGGATTGACGTGCGGCTCCGCTCGGGACGCACGAGCGTGGCGCCTCCGGGTACGCCTGTCCGACGGCGCCCGCCCTGCAGACACCTGACCGCTGCGGCCCGCATGTGCCCGATGCGTGGAAGGCTAGCAGACGACTCTTCGGAGTGTCAACCGTTTTCTAGCGCGCTAACCTCTGGTGGCGCCGTCGATTGCCTCCCTCAAGCACGTCGACCTGACGCTCGGCATCTGCTAGACTTCCAGCATGCGGAAGACGCGCGAATCGGGAGGTCGGTTGCTCCGTCCGGCCCTCTGCTTGGCCCTCGCGGCCGGCGGATTCGCAGCGCTCTGCACTCAGGTCCTCCTCCTCCGTGAACTCATGGTCGCCTGGCGCGGAAACGAGATGTCGTTCGGCGTCTCGCTCTCCGTCTGGCTGGCCTCGACCGGCGCCGGAGGGCTCATCTACGGCGCCGTCTCCCGGCGCGTTCGGTTCACGCCAGAGAGGCTCGCCGGGCTCCTGCTCACCCTCGGAGCGCTCGGCCCGCTGGCGCTCTGGAGCGCCCGATTCACCCGCATCGCCCTCGGACTCCCCGCCGGCGAGCTCGCCGGCCTCACGCATCTCCTCCTCGCGGCGGCTGTCTCTCTCGTACCGTTCGCCCTGACCGCCGGATTCGCCTTCTCGCTCGGCATCTCGCTCCTGGCGGGCCCCGCGCGCCGCGGCGCCACGTCCATAGGATGGGCCTACGTCCTCGAGGCGACCGGGGCCGTCGCGGCAGGGGCAACCATGAGCTTCGCCCTGCTCCCCCACGTGAGCCCCTCGGGGATCGTGCTCCTCTCGACGTCTCTCTGCGCTGCGGTCGCCCTGATCCTCTGGCTGTCAGGCACTGGTGCGCCCAGATCGCGTGCGAGACTTCCGCTTGCCGCACTCGTCGTCGCGGTCGCCGCAGCCCTGACGGCCGTGTGGGCGGGCGACGGCATAGACGACCGTTCGATCGAGGCCCAGTGGAAGGAGCTCGGATTCCGCTCACAGGCCAACTCGGTCTACGGCCGGATCGTCACGACCCAGTTCGGCAGCCAGCGGAGCGTCTACGAGTCGGGAGTCCTGGTCGCGTCCCACCCGGACCGACTGGCGGCCGAGGAGTCCGTCCACCTGACGATGCTGCAGCACCCCCACCCCCGAAACGCGCTCCTTGTCGGCGGTTGCCTGGGCGGTGCGGTCGCCGAAGTGCTGAAGCCCCCGAGAGTCGAAGGCGTAGACTGCGTCGAGCTCGACCCACTCCTGCTCACGGAAGCTCGAGAGCAGTTCGGTTCGTTTCTGTCGGAGGGGCTCGACGATCCCCGCGTGACCGTCCACCACGGAGACGCGCGCTTCTTCGTGAAGAGGACCGGCGAGCGGTACGACGTCGTGCTGCTCGCGATCCCGGACCCGACCACCGCCAGGCTCAACCGCTTCCACACGTCGGAGTTCTTCGCGGAGATCTCGTCCGTCTTGGCTTCCGGCGGCATTCTGGGCTTGTCACTCTCGTCCTCCCCGAACTACGTGAGCGACGAGCTTGCTGACGTGCTCGCGTGCGTCCAGCGGACGCTGTCGCTCCGCTTCGAGAACGTGCTCCTGACGCCGGGCGACCCGTGCCACTTCTTCGCGGCCGGCGGTGAGGTCGAGCTGACGCGGGATCCCACCGTCTTGGCTGCAAGAGTCGCCGAGCGGGCGCTCGACGTCGTCCACATCCGCGACTACTATCTCTTCGACAGACTGTCGCCCGCGAGACTAACCTCGTTCGACGAAGCCATCGCTCGCGCCGAACCGAGGGTGAACACGGACCTCTCGCCGACGTGCTACTACCTGAGCCTGGTTCTCTGGGATAGACAGCTCTCAGTGGGCCGCGGGCTACTCGCCGGCGCCGCGTCGGTGGTGAACCTCCAGAACGCGTTGATCGCCGCTGTGCTGATCGTGGCGTTCGTCGTGGCGCCCGCCGCTCGGGGAACCTGGACGCGCGGCGGTCGCGGAGCCTGGGTGCGCGGCCGTCGGGAGGACGCGGCGCGTGGCACGCTCCGGCGCTCGGTCTTCGCCGCGGTCTTCATCGTCGGACTGACCGAGATCAGCTTGGAGATGGCCTCCCTCCTCGCCTTCCAGAGTATCTACGGGTTCGTGTACGACCGGGTCGCGCTCATCGTGGCGGCCTTCATGGGAGGCCTGGCGGTTGGAGGAACCATCGGGAGGAGACTGGGTGATCGCGGCAGCGTCGTCGGCGTCTTTCTGGCGCTCCAGGCCGGGATCACGCTCGTGCCGGTCGGACTCTGGCTGGCCGTCAAGGCGGTCGCGGGGCTTCCCCCATCTGCGCTGGAGGCATGGTCGAACGCGTTTCCGCTGCTCGTGGTCGGTTCGGCGGTCCTAGCGGGAGTGCAGTTTCCGCTCGCGGCCGGACTCGCGCTCAGGAGCGACGAGGAGCCCGGCGGCTTCGGCGGAAGGCTGTACGGCACCGAGCTCGCGGGAGGCGCGATCGGCGCCACGCTGACCGGCGTCTTCCTGCTCCCGATACTCGGGTTCAGAGGCGCCATGACGGCGCTCACCCTGCTGAACGC
>JAUWRQ010000093.1 GCA_030610515.1 Candidatus Eiseniibacteriota bacterium
GATGGGCGGCGAGGACTTCGCCTACTTCGTGAATGAGGTGCCCGGGATGATGTTGCGCCTCGGAACGGGCAACAAGAAGCGAGGCATCACACACTCTTGGCATCACCCCAAGTTCGACGTCGACGAGGACGGCATATGGATGGGCGCGGCGGTCATCGCGCGCGCCGTGACGTTGTGTCAGGAGGAGCTCTAGGCGAAGCGCGCCATCGCGCCGCGACGTTGAGAGACGGAGGCCGCAGAAGTGGGAGAGCTGGCTCTCATCGAGAGGATAAGAGAGCTCATCGGCGGTCCCGGTCCCGGGACGCGAATAGGCATCGGGGACGACGGCGCGGTGTTGGAGCCTTCCAAGGGGCTCACCATTTTCACGTGCGACGCCTTCGTCGAGGGGGTTCACTTCCGCAGGGATTTCGCGTCCATGCGCGATGTCGGATTCAAGTGCATGGTCGCGAACGTCTCCGACGTTGCAGCGATGGGCGGGTTTCCGACGCAGACCGTCGTGTCCGTGTGCGTTGGCCCCGAGACCTCCGAAGCGGACGTGCTGGAACTCTACGACGGCATGCTGATCGCGGCCCGCAGGTACGGAGCAGAAATTGTAGGCGGCGATGTGGTATCTTCGAGGTCGGAGTTCGTCGTCTCCGTTGCGATGCTCGGAGTCGTCGATCCTGAGCGGGTCGTGACGAGACGCGGTGCCGTTCCAGGCGACGCTCTTGTCGTGACCGGAGCTCTCGGGGGTTCCGAGGCGGGCCTGCAGGCCCTTCGCGCCGGGTTGGCGATCGAGGGACGTGTCAAGACGGCGGTGCGCCGCCATCTCGCTCCGACGCCCCGCATCGCCGAGGCTCAGGCTCTCCTCGATGTCGCGACGCCGCACGCGATGATCGACGTGAGCGACGGACTCTCGACGGACCTCCGGCACATGGCCGACGAGAGCGGCGTCGGCATCGTTCTCAGGGCGGAGGCCGTGCCGGTCTCTGACGCCGCCCGGGAGGTTGCCGCCGAGATCGGGCTGGACGCCGTCGAGGTCGCACTCGCGAGCGGGGAGGAGTTCGAACTGGTGGTGGCTCGTCCCGCGTCCGAGGTCGAGCGTTCTGCCGAGCACGTCTCAGCGGTGACCGGTACTTCCCTGACGCCGATAGGTGAGGTGGTGGAGGCGGGGGCCGGGGTTCTACTTGTGAGGAAGGACGGTGCGACTGAGCCACTTGGGCGCACCGGCTACGAGCATCGGATTGGCCGCGAAATGTGAGGAGGTGGATGATGGGGAAGGGAACGTGGACGATGCCAGCGAGCGGATCCGTGACGCGGAAGAGGAGGTCTGTGGCGCGGAAGAGCAGGGGAGTGCGGGCGGCGCTGACGACCGCGGTTCTGCTGAGTCTCATCGCGACCGCGGCGCCGGCTCAGACGCCGGTGACCGGGAACATCCTGCAGAACACGACGTGGACCGTGGGCGGCAGTCCCTACATCATCGAGAAGACGACCGTGGAGGTGAGGTTCGGGAGCACGCTCGCGATAGATCCCGGCGTGGAGGTGCGGTTCCAGTCCGGGACGAAGATAGAGACCGACGCGAGCGGGAGCTCGGTCGTGGCGGTCGGGACCGTCGGGGACAGCATCAGGTTCACGTCGGACTCGGGCTCTCCCTCGATGGGCGACTGGTACGGCGTGCACGTCTTCTTGTCCCCGGCGTCGGAGTTCCGCCACTGCGTGTTCGATTACGCGGAGTACGGGCTGTACGTCCACGAGTGCGAAAGCGCGGTCGAGAGGTGCAGATTTCAGGAGTGCGTGTACGGCGTTCACGCCCGGGGCTCGGGCGACGCCACGATAATAGAGCGCTGCGTCTTCCGGGAATGCGACATCGGCGTGTGGGCCGACATGGCGTCTCCCAAGATACTGGAGTGCTGGATCACCGATTCGGGCATCCGGGGCATCTGGTCGACGAGCAACACAAGCGAGCCCTATATCTGGCACTGCAACCTGGAGAACGATATCAACGTGCGCCTCGACGGCTACACGGTGCCGACAACCATCGTGGCGATCTTCAACTGGTGGGGGTCGATCCACGACGAGTACATCCATCCGACGATCGTCGATTCGAACGACCTTCTGCATGGCGGCAAAGGCGTCGTCGCCTATGAGCCCTGGCTTTTGCAGGTCCCCGTCGAGGTCACGAGCTGGGGCCGGATCAAGGCGTTGTTCAGATAGTGCACAATATCGAGGGATTGGGACGCTCAGCCCTTGGGCGTTCTTGACGAAGGGGTAAGAGCAGAGCAGTTACTTGTTGACAGCCTGCACACCCTGTGATATTCTAAGTAATGTGATGGGGATCACACAGGCCTTCGACCGAAGAACGATCGGTCGAGGGCCTCTTTTCTTTTTCGCACCAAGAAGGAGCTGGACGTTGAGCGCGTCTCCCAGGATCGGCGGACTCAGGACTGACGGAGCGAGCTTCGGGCTCGCCGTCCTCATCGCCGCTCTCCTAGCGGTCATTCCGCACGACGCTCCCGCGGCGACCACCACCGACGATGTGGTCATCGTGCTGGAGTTCGACCCCGCGGAACTCGGATATGACTTCTACGAGGGCTACGACGTCGTCTCGCTCGAAGGCTGCGAGTTCATGGCAGAGCCGACGAAGCCGATGCTCCCCGTGCTCAACGTCCAGATCCTCCTGCCGCCCGGCGCGACGTGCACCGGCGTTACCGCGCGCACGGAGGGCACGGTCGCGATCCCCGGTACCTTCACGATACTGCCCGCACCCCGGCCAGCCAGATTCTCCTCTCTCGAGGCGGCAGAAGATCCCCAGCCGAACGTCACGACCTACGATTCGGTGCTGCCATTTCCGCGTGAGGTCGCTCGGCTGGCTGGGGTCGGAGCTTCTCGCGGATACCGGATCGCGAGCGTGCGGGTCGCTCCCCTTTCGTACGTCCCCGCCACAGGTGAGCTTTACCTCCACCGACGGATCGAGATCGCCGTGACGACGGAGTTCGCCTCCGAGAGCCGTGCTGCGTCCGTCGGCGTCGCGAGGGCGACCGAAGGTGCGATCGCGCGGTCGGTCGTGAATCCCGCGGCGGTCGCGAAGTACGTGGCGACGGAGAGCCGACGTGCCGAGGGGCGCGGGGACTTCGAGTATCTCATCATAAGCCCTGCGGCGTTCGCGGGTGAGTTCGAGCGGCTCGGCGAGTGGAAGACCCGGAAGGGTGTTAGGACGAACGTCGTGACTCTCGAGGACATCGCGGCCGATCCGCTCTTCGTCGGCGTCGACCTTGCCGAGAGCATCCGCGGCTGCATCGCTCACCACGTCGCAACCTCCGGCGTCGAGTGGGTCCTGCTTGGAGGCGACACGGACGTCCTCCCGGCGAGAGAGGCCTACGACTTCTTCTTCGACCAGGGGCTGCCCTGCGACCTCTACTACTCCGACCTGGACGGTTCGTGGGACGAGGACGGCGACGGTCTGTGGGGAGAGGTCGACGACGACAACGTCGACATGTACTCGGACGTGTTCGTGGGCCGGGCGCCGGTGACGACGCCGGCCGAGGCCGCGTCGTTCGTGGACAAGATCCTCGAGTACGAAGGCGCAGCGTTCGCGCTCCCGACCGCCTACCAGCTCAGGATGCTCTATCTGGGCGAGATTCTCTGGGATTCGCCCGATCCCTACACCGACGGCGCCGTGGCGTGCGAGATGATCGACGACGGCTACGTGCCCGCGCGGTTCGACGGCGCTGCGAAGCTCTACGAGAGCGCGGGTAGCCTGGACCTCTCGTCGGTCGTGGCCGAGCTCGAGTCCGGATGCGGACTCATCATGCATGAGGGACACGCGAACATCACTAGAGTGAGCATCGGTCCCGACGACCTCTCGCAGGCCACGCTCGACGCGCTCACGAATGGTGGGAACGGCGGCGTCTGGTATTCCGTCGGCTGCTGGTCCGCGGCGATCGACCACGACACGTTCGGCGAGCACTGGATCACGAACTCTGACGGCGGTGGCGTCGCGTACGTCGGGAACTCGCGCTACGGGTGGGGCTGCCCCGGCTATCCCGGTCAGTGCGTCTCCGACCTCTACAGCCAGCAGTACTACAATTCGCTGTTCACGAAGAATCTCGTCCACGCGGGAACGGTGCACGCCGACGCGAAGCACCACTACGTAGGTCTGGCGAAGATCGACGACTACATGCGCTACGCGATGTACGAGCTCAATCTCCTCGGTGATCCGGAGATGCCCATCTGGACCGATACTCCTCGGCCCCTCGACGTGACGTGCGCGACGAGCCTCGACATGGAGCGGGGAATCGTCGAGGTCGAGATCGACGTGAGCCGCGACGGCGCCCCGGTCGACGGCGCCACGGTCTGCTTGTACGACCCAGGCGAGGGCATCTTCGAGGTGGGCGAGACCGACGCGGTCGGAGCCCTGACGCTGACGGTCGACGCCGGTGGCGCTGCTTGGGCCGACCTCACCGTGACGGCGCAGAACTCGATCCCGCACGGGGAATCGGTCGCGCTGGACGGTGAGACCGGGGTCGTCGGTGAGACGTTCGGCAGAGTCACGACCCTCTTGCAGAACTACCCGAACCCGTTCAACCCCTCGACGAGCATTGCGTTCGCGCTCGCGGAGAGGTCGAACGTGTCCGTGTGCGTGTACGACGTGAGCGGGAGACTGGTCGTGACGCTCGTCGATGACGAGGTGGACGCGGGACAGCACGCTGTCGAGTGGGACGGGCGCGACGGGAGAGGCAACGACGTCGCGTCCGGTACGTACTTCGCGCGCATGAGCGCAGGACCATCGCACTTTGAAGCGAAGATGATACTGATGAGGTGAGCCGTCGGGGAGCCGCAACCGCCGCGCGGGGGCGTCTCCCGATTGTCGGTCCATCGGAGCCGCAGCACATTCCGTGCTCAACTTGGTGGACACTCTCTCAGTCGCAGTGCACTGAGCACGCCGGATCAGCCCGGACCGACGACGACTCACAACCGGTGGCAGGGGTGTGCGCTTCACCTCCTCTGCACGCCCCTCCACCACCCAGGAGCCGAAGCACATCTCCTCACGCACACTGCTGGCCGGTCCCCCAGCCGAGTCATTTTCCAACAGCCTGCAAGCGCGCATGACCATCGCTTGGGGCCGGCCGGCGGCTCTCCTTTCAAGAAACCGACAAGGGATCAGGGATGCGCCGGATGAACGCACCCAGGACCATGATTGCAGTAGCCGCTCTCGTCGCCGTCCTGTCGCTCGCGTCCGGGGCGGTCGCCGGGACCGACCTGTATTGGGACTCGTGGGGTGAGAACACGGTAGTCGGGGGCGCGTCCGAAGGCGCTCACGTCTGGATATCGCACGGCCTGTACAAGCGGGCCGCGGAGCTGGGGTTGGGGCGAGGCGAGGCCGCGGGGCTGTCCTTTGCGATCATGGCCGTCTGGGAGGTGTTCGAGGTGGAGAGGATGGACGCCAAGGGCGTCTCCGTGCAGGATCTCATTGCGAACACGGCCGGAGTCGCCGCCGGGCTCACCGGTCTCGGGGTCCGTTACAGCTACGCGACATACGGCAGACCGGAGACGAACGAGGAGTGTCCCTGGCTCGGGGTCCCGTTGCTGCCGCGCAACGACTTCACGTATGCTCTCGAGGTCACGCACAACGGGTGGGCTCTCGGATACAAGTACCTCGGCGCCCCGGGTGACGTCGTCGTCGGGACGACGTCGATGCCGGTGCAGCCCGGCGAGCGTGGAGA
>JAUWRQ010000048.1 GCA_030610515.1 Candidatus Eiseniibacteriota bacterium
GCCATCGTTCTGGCCATCATGCTAACGGCCGTGGCGGCGGAGGCAACGACGATCTGCGACGTACAGGAATACGATTCGATCGGCTTCTCGCCGCTCGTGGGGCAGAACGTCACGGTGCGGGGCGCGGTGACCGTTCCGCCCGGACTCATGCAGCCGGACTACACGTCGATGTACATCCAGCAGGGCGACTGCGGGATCAACGTGTTCTGCTTCGACCCCCTGCCGTTCGAGCTCTCGCTCGGCGACACCGTTCAGGTGAACGGCGAGGTGACGGAGTACGTGAGCAGCAACACCGGAGCGGGCGCCACTACCGAGATCATGTGCAACAACGTCGCGCAGATCACGCTCGTCTCTACCGGGCACGGCCCCGTAGAGCCCGCAGAGCTTGACCTGGCTGACGTGAGTTTCGAGGACAACGAAGGACGGCTCATCAAGACCGTCGGAGTGGTCATCGACAACAACTTCGACTACAGCATGTACATCGCGGATCCGTGGTCGGGCGCTTTCGTCCAAGTCTACAAGAGCTACATCGACAGCACGGACTTCACGGTCTTCATTCCCGGCGACACGCTCGAGATCACCGGAGTGATGCTGCAGTACGATAGGTCCGCTCCCTACTTCGACGGCTACGAACTCGTGCCTCGCTACCAGAGGGACATGCAGCACGCCGAGCCGGTCGCTCCCGCCGATCCCGTCTACTGGTCGGAGGCGCTCCTGAGTGTGCCGGCGGCGCCCTTCCGCCCGGACATGGGTGAGATATTCCCGATCACCTACGCCGCTCCCGACAAGAGCGAGGTGAGAATGGACATTTACGACTTGCAGGGAAGGGTCGTGAGAACCCTGACCGAAGGGACGTACGAAGGGCTCTCGGCGCTCCCCGAGTTCTACAGGCCGGGTTTCTACGGTGAGGGGACACGGGGCTGGGACGGCAGGGACACCTACAGGTGCATCGTTCCCGCCGGGACCTACATCTGCAGGCTGGAGGTCGAGGACGAGAACGGAAACACGAGCGTAGAGACCGCCCCGGCGGTCGTGGGCGTCAGACTCAAGTGACCGCCCGCGTGCGACATCGAAAGGACACGCACATGAAACTTGGCCGTGCATTGCTGACAGGGATGCTCCTCACCCTGGTCCCGGCCGTCGCGCTGGGGCAGGTCATACCCATATCGGACGTCAACGCGGACGACGAGT
This sequence comes from Candidatus Eiseniibacteriota bacterium, assembly GCA_030610515.1. Classification (GTDB taxonomy): domain Bacteria; phylum Joyebacterota; class Joyebacteria; order Joyebacterales; family Joyebacteraceae; genus WJLY01. Next base: position 1,192 of record JAUWRQ010000048.1, read on the forward strand.
CAGGCTACCCAGTGCTGCTGGATGAGGTGGTGACGGTGAAGGGTATCGTGACCGTCGGGACGGGCCTGCTCGCGTCGAACAACGACATCTACATCCAGGAGGGCACGGATGGCGTGAACGTCATCCAGACGCCGGGAGCCTCGCCCGTGGTCGCGCGGGGCGACAGCGTGATGGTGACGGGCAAGGTTGCCTACGAACTCAGCTCCGGCTCGCTCAGGCGCACGTACATCAAGGTCAACACGTCGGTGACACCCGAGGCCGAGATCGTTCTTCTGTCTACCGGGCACACTCCACCGGATCCGGTCATCGTGACCCCGCGCATGCTCGCGACCGCCACGGGAGAGCAGTACGAGGGCACCTATGCGGTCGTGCGCCGCGTGGGGCTGACCCTCCCGCACCAGTGGCCGGACGACCCGTGCACAGTCGACGGCGCGACCTACATCGCCGACGCAGACACGTCGTGCCGCATCTGGTTCGATGCGGACACAGACATCTGCGGGTCCCCCGCGCCGCTCGACACGTTCGACGTCTACGGCGTCGTCGTCCCCAGGCTCAGGAGCGTGTCTGCGTGGAAGGGCCACGGGGTGCTGCCGCCAACGCGCTCGCACATCCTCTCGCGCGGTCCGGGCAGCGGCTTTGCCGAGTCCGAGACGGAACGCGTCTTCTCGAACCAGACAGTCGACGTGTCCTTCTCGGTCAGAGGCGAGGCGGACGTGCTGACCCGCTTGTCCCTCGCCATCCCCGACGGCTGGACCTTCTCCGGGAATCCCGCAGACGTTTCCCTCGCGGGCAGCGGATTCGCCGGAGCGTCGGTCGTGGGGGACAGCACGAACGTGGGACTGGTCACGATCTCGGGCGCCGCGCTGACCGTTGACGCGATCGGCACGATCACGGTGAGTGACATCGAGACGCCGAACGCCGCGGGCGCCTTCGCGTTCCCGGTGTCGACCGCGCCGGCGGGAGGCGAGCTTGCCGAGATCGCTGCGTTTCCCGAGATAACGGTGGGCTTCCTTGCTGATCCGGGGACCGTTCTGATCAGCGAGGTCTACGCACACTCGAATGAAGTGGAGGACTCGAAAGACAGGGCCGAGTTCGTCGAACTCGTGAACCCCGGAGACGAGCCCGTGGACATCTCCGGCTGGGTGCTGACCGATCTTGACGAGTCCGGCGCATGCGGTGGGACGAACCTGTGGGAGTTCCCGACCGATCCTCCGACGATGCTGCCCGCGGGCGGGTACGTTGTCGTCACCAAGGACGCGTGGCTTGAGGCCGGTCCCCGCACGCACGGATTCCTGAAGGTCTTCGGAGACAGTCTGAACGTCGACGACATTCTGATCTTCGAGATGGTCGACCCCGACTTCGACGACAGCGACTGGCAGGGCGACGCGATCTGGGGAGACGTGCCGAACATGTTCTTCGCATCGAGCGAGGACGGCGATGTCACGACCAGTCAGGAGATGCGTCTCCTGGGCGGGTTCGACGGGAGCGGGGCGCTCTCCTACGCGCGGCTGCCGGGTGCGGAGGCCATCTACCTCTACTCCGACAGAACGCTCACGCAGCTTGTCGATGCGATGGAGTACCGCGATCTCGTTCACTTCCGAAGCGACCATTGTCCCGACACGGAAGGTCTGGGTGGCTCAGACGACGCCTACGTTCCCGGCCCCCCGCCAAGCCACTACTCCCTCGTCCGCGACGCTGGCGCCGACGACACCAATGACTCGAGCGCGGACTTCGTGGTCTCGTCGTGGCCCACTCCCGGGTCGGCCAACGTGCTCGACGACGGAAAGCCGCCCACCGTGTTCACAGTCGGCACGGCCGGAGGCGGATTCGTGCTCGTCGAATTCAACGAGCCCGTGGACGGCGAGACGGGCGTCGATGAGGCGAACTACGTGATCGATGGTCTCCCGGTCTTGGACGCGTGGCTCTCAAGGGACCGGAGGACGGTTCTGCTCGATACCGATGCGCAGGTTCCCGACCAGTTCTACGACATCAGCATCGAAGGCGTAGAGGACGCGTCCGGCAACATGATGGTCCCGGACGAGAGGACGTTCGTCGGCTCGCCGGTGAGCGCGACACCGATCAGTGAAGTGCAGGCCTCTGACGAGATGGGTTTCTCGCCGCTGTGGGGCCAGGCGGTCGGGGTCGTCGGTTTCGCAACGGTGCCCCCGGGCTTCTTCAGCCCTACGCGCTTGAACATGTACGTGCAGGACACCGAGGGTTGGGGCGTCAACATCTACTCTCCGAACCTCATGCCGTATCCGGCGCTGGAGGGAGATCTCCTTCTCTGCACGGGCGCGGTCATCGAGTACCGGAGCGTCGACAGCACCGACCCGCTTGCCACCCCTCAGGGGTCGACCACCGAGATCGCGGACACCGAGTTTGCGCCCGGGACGGTGACGGTGCTCGCGCGGGGGTTCGACGTGATTCAGCCGCTCCCGCTCGCGACCGGCCACATAGGGCATGAGGACAGGGAAGGGACACTGGTCACGACCTCGGGCACCGTCGTCAGCGTGGAAGGCTTCGCCATCTACATCAATGATGGTTCGGGTGCGTGCCAGGTTTACCAGAACTTCACCGATCTCGACTTCAGCTGGTACGCGCTCGGTGACGAACTGGAGGTGACGGGTATCGTTCTCCAGTACGACTACACCGCGCCGTACTTCGGCGGGTACGAGCTGGCTCCCAGATACGACGACGACATCGTCGTACTCGGAACCTCCAGCCTGGATGACCCCAGGGTGGAGGTGTCGACGAAGGTGCTCGATATCTCTTCCGACGAGGCAATAGACATCGACTTCTTCTCGATCGGGTGCGACCACGTCGCCGTGCGGGTATTCGATCTCAAGGGGCGTTCCGTCGCGACCATCTACGACGGACGGTGCCTCGGATCCATACGAAGAAGCTGGGACGGACGGGACGACAGCGGCCGCAAGGTGCCGGTCGGCGTCTACATCTGTCACATTCAGGCGCGGTCTCGCGATGGCAGCGAGATCAGTGACTCGGCGGTGCCGATCGTCGTGGGAACGAAACTCAACTAGTCGTCACGAGGCGAGTGGGCGGGGACGTGAGAGACCCGACCAGCAAGGAGGCACAGGTGAGAGCAGCAAGAGCAACGGTCGCGCTGGCGGCAGTGATCGTCCTCCTCGCACCGGCGTGTGCGGGGGCCGCGGGCGTGTTCGATAACCTGATTCTGTCGCCGCGGGCCAGAGCGCTTGGCGGTGCGTTCGTGGCGCTGTCGGACGACGAGACGGCGATCTTCACCAACCCCGCGGGGCTCGCCCAGCAGGAGAACATCGGCTTCTACGGGAGCTACGTGGACCTCTACGGGTACGAGTTCCTGAACCTCGCGTCCTTCGCGGCCACGATGCCAACCGAGAAGGGCACGTTCGGTGTCGGCGGCAGGCTCATGAGCGTGTCCTACAAGGGCGTCGACCTCGAGACCGAGCAGTCGGTCGCGCTCGGGCACGGATTCACCGTGATGAAGGACGTCCACTCCTCGCTCTCGTTCGGGTACGCCCTGACCCTCTACGGCCTCTCGTTCGGCGCCGAGAGCGTCGGAGGGGAGGACCTGGGCTCCGCGAGCACGTTCGGCATCGACGTCGGCGTGATGGGCACGCTCAGGGGCAGGACGAGCTTCGGCTTCTTCGCGAAGAACATCAACAACCCCAAGCTCGGCGACCCCGACGCTCAGGATCTTCCCCAGTGGTTCACCGCGGGCGTGTCCTACAGCCCGTACGGAGGCGTTCGGACAAACCTCGAGATGCAGAAGCAGGACAACGAGGAACTGAGGGCCTGCTTCGGACTGGAACTCGAGATCACGGACTACGTGACCTTGAGGGGAGGTCTCCAGAACCAGCCCAACAGGCTCTCCGTCGGGTTCGGGACGCACTGGGAGGCGGTGCGGATCGACTACAGCTTCACGTCTCACGCGACGCTTCCGGGGTCGCACCACTTCGGGCTAGGCGTGGCATTCTAGAGATGCGCCGCCGGGTCAGGTGGGGGCCGCCGGAGTCCGGCGTTCCCCAGACGACTCCGACAGGATGCGGGAGGTACGATGAGACATCGAACGACCGCGGTACTCCTCGGAATGCTCGTCCTTCTGGGACTCGTGGCAGCCGCCCCTTGTGCGTACGGGAGCGAGCAGCTCGATATCAACAGGGCAAGCCTTGAGGAAATCCGGGAGCTGCCGATCTCCGGCGAGGACGCCTGGACGATCTGGTGGCACAAGGAATATCACTCCTACTACGTGAACATATACGACCTCCGGAAGCTGCCCGGCATCACGCAGGAGGAGATGAATCTTCTCAAGCCTCTGGTCAAGATCGTCCCCGTTCCCGTGGAGGACGAGGAGCTTCAGAGGGTGAACGAGATCTACTACCGGATCAGGCAGTGGGAGGCGGAGGAGGGTGCGAGTGAGGCGCTGGTCGACCAGTGGCTCGACCTGATCAAGGACCCGTTCAATATCAACACGGCGACGTACACGCAGATAGCGAACCTCCAGAACGTCTCGCCTCCGGACGCCGCGGCCATCTACAACTACACGCGGCGGAATCGGATCGAGCGGAGGACGCAGCTGCGCAACGTCCCCGGCCTGACCTACTGGGGGTACTACAACGCGAGGAACTTTGTCCGATACGGAAAGTCTGCCGAGGACGCGGGGCTGCGGGGCAGCTACCAGCTCCGCGTATCGACCTCGTCCACTCTCTTCGATGTCGAGGAGTGCCTGCGCGAGGACCGCAACCCGGCCAAGGAGGGCTACGACTCCTGGTGGGATCGCTTGGGCCTCGATGACGCCGCCCCGACCTATCAGCACAAGCTCAGACTTCGCTGGGGACGGGAGATCAGCGTCGGCGCGCTCGGCTATCGCGGGCTGGGTGCCGAGGACGACTTCGACGCCCTGAAATTCCACGTGACCGTCAAGGGCAAGGAAGCAGGACCCATCAAGTTCGATAACATCATCTTCGGCAACTACGCCGTGGCCTTCGGTCAGGGTCTCGTGATGCAGAACACCGACTTCCACAAGCCGCGCAACTCCGGCTACGGTTGGGAGAAGCGCCACGTCGGGATCCTGGGCGACCTCTCCCAGACCCAGGAGTTCCAGCTCATGGGTGCGGCCGCGGAGATGACGGCCGGCCCGTTCGGCGGAATCGTCTTCTACTCCGATGACAAGAAAGACGCCGTCCTGAACCCCGACGGCACGGTGAACCAGTACATCGTGATGTCGCCGCGCATCCAGAACGAGGATCTGACGGCGGGTGGTCTCCGGCCGATGCGCGACGTCCTGCACGAGAAGACCCTGGGCGGGAACCTCAAGTACAACTTCGGTCCCGGCACGTGGGTTGGGCTCTCGGGCTACGAGAGCAGGTACAACAGGTACTTCAAGGCCGCCTACGACCCCCGAACTCCGACGGACGTCTCGTGGATCGTGCCCGACTCAGACGAGGACCACCTGGTCGCTGCCGACGGAGAGTACTTCAGCTCCTACACGAGCCCCGGGATGTTCCGCAGGGTCTACGGTGCCGAGTTTCAGTGGGTTCACGACAACGTCTCTGTCGCGGGAGAGTACGCCGGGCTCGACAGCGACGGCGAGCTCTTCGAGTTCGGTGGCGATCCAAAGGCTCTGGTTCTGAACGGCTACGCGTCCTACAGCAACCTGAATCTGCTGGCCGTCTACCGCGACTACGACGTCGCGTTCGACAATCCGTACAACAGGGGCTTCTCGGAGTACAAGCGGTACAAGGGGACCATTCTGGAGGACCAGTACTACCTGGCCGATCCTCTCTACGGGCTCCTTTTCTACAACTCCGTTACGCCGCAGCCCGAGCGCGGTCTCTATCTCAGCTCGCGCTACCGCTACTCTCACAAGCTGACGCCCTCGTTCGAGTACGACGTCTGGGAGC
>JAUWRQ010000149.1 GCA_030610515.1 Candidatus Eiseniibacteriota bacterium
CGACGGCTACCGTGTCCGCCGTCTCGTAGTGACGGACGGCTAGAGAGTCCCCGACGACAAGGACATGATCGTCACCGAGAGTGTGACAGATCCGACCATCGAGAGCCTGTTCATTCTCGGTCACGTGCCCGTGCCCTATTCGGGCAACATCCTCGGCGCCCACGCCAACCACCAGGGCGCCTGGCCGGCCGACCTGTACTACGGCGAACTGGACGGGGAGTGGACCGACTACCTCGTGACCAACACCAGCGCTTCACGCGTGGCCAACCACAACGTTCCCGGCGACGGCAAGTTCGACCAGACCTTCCTGCCGTCGGACGTCGATCTCATGGTCGGCCGGGTAGACCTCAACAGGATGCCGGAGTTAGAGGGCGACTAATACGCACTGCTGCAGAAGTATCTCGACAAGGACCACGCCTACCGACGCGGCGAGTTCTTCGCGGAGAGACGTGGGCTGATCGACGACAACGTGGGGGAGGCGTTCGGTCTCGCGTTCGCCGCGGTGGGCTGGCGCAACTTCACGGCTATGTTCGGTCATGGCAATGTCCACGCGCTGAACTACTTCGCCACGCTCGGGCAGGAGAGCTACCTCTGGTCCTACGGTTGTGGCGGGGGCAGCTACACGATCTGCGCGGGTGTCGGCACAACGGACGACTTCGCGAACAACAGCCCGCAGACCATCTTCAGCCCACTCTACGGGAGCTACTTCGGCGACTGGGACAACTCCGACAACATCCTGCGCGCCCCGCTGGCCTCGGCGGGCTGGCCGCTGGTGTGCTTCTGGGCCGGTTGCCCGACCTGGCATCTTCACCACATGGCCCTCGGCCACACGATCGGCTACAGCACGCGTCTGACACAGAACAACGATCACGAATACACGGTCAGCGACGGCGGACGACAGGTGCGCATCGCCCTGATGGGTGACCCGACCCTCACCATGCACGTCGTCAGGCCACCTTCGAACCTGGCTCTGAGCCAGCCGAGCGCCGGCCGTGTCAGGCTGGACTGGAGTCCATCAGGCGACGCAGTCGGGGGATACCACGTGTATCGCGCCTCCGGCATCCGCGATGTGTTCGATCGTGTCAACGCCAGCGCCGTCACTGACACGAGCTTCGTCGACCCGGCCCCCCTCGCGGGGAGCAACGTCTACATGGTGCGCGCTCTCAAGCTCGAGACGTGCGCGAGCGGGAGCTACTACAATCTCAGTGGAGGTGTGGTCGACTCACTGGTGTTCGAGACCGGCGTGCCTGAGGAGATCGGCTTCGCCTCCTGTTTTCCGAATCCCTTCGCGAACGGAACCTCCATTCGTTACCACGGTCCCGCGGACGCGCCGGTCAGGCTTCGCATCTTCACGGTGGCGGGACGGGAGGTGACGACACTCGTTGACGAGCGCCTGACGTCGGACTGGTACACCACGACCTGGGACGGTCGGGACGACGCCGGGCGCGGCGTGGCTTCCGGTGTCTACTTCTGCCTTCTCGAGGTCGGGGGTGAGTCGGCGACGAGGCGCATGGTGGTGCTGAGGTAGGCGGCTCAGAGCGCGCCTGGGGTCCGCTTCGTCGCCGCTCCCAGGCCGTGTCGCCGGGCCGCAGCTCGAGAGACCCCCGCTGTGGGGTACCGACATGCGGAAGCCCCGGTCTGGTGGGATCGGGGCTTCCGCGTGAGTGCTACTGTCTACCTGCACGCAATCTGTGGTATAATGGTACTCAGGGTCCACCACCGAGGCCACGAGACCGCGCCCGCAAGGCGAGCGCGCCGGCGCGAGGACGCCAGGAAGCGAGGGTTGAGATGAGACACGCTGCGATTGTGCTGGTCGTCGCCGCCCTGTTACTGGGAGGTTCACTCTCCTCCGGGGCGCAGGCGGCCCTCCTCATCTCCGAGCTGTGCGACCCGCAGCTGAACTACCTCACCGACAGGTTCATCGAGATCTACAACGCCGGCCCCGGTGTGGTGGACCTGACCGGCTGGTCCCTCGTCGCTGTCGGCAACGGCGTGGACATCTTCACGTGGAACCTCTCCGGTGACATCGATCCCGGTGTTGCCCTGGTCGCCGGCGACGCGACCACGATCGTGGTCTTCCCTGTGGATTTCCCCGACGAGGCGTGGTCGAACAACAACGGTACCTGGAACGGCAAGGTGGGGGACGGGGCGAAGCGGCTCGACGACAGCTCGACCATCCGCGACTACGTCGTCGTCACCGGGACGCACTTCGAGAACAAGGACTACGTCCGGAACTACGGCGTGACCGAGCCCAGCACCACCTACGATCCCTCCGAGTGGACGGCGACGCCGGCGAGCTACCCGACGGATGGCAGCCCGGGCACGCACTACACTGAGCCGCCGCCTCCTGTACCCGAGTTCGAGTGGATCTACACGTTGCCCGACGACCCGCTCCCCGGTGGGGTCGTGGACGTGCAGGCTGTGGTGACGGACACCGCGGCTACCATCACCTCGGTGGTTCTGTCGTGGGGATTCTCTGAGACGTCGCTCCCGAACGACATCAACATGTCGTTGCTGTACGGCAGCGTCTACGAGACCGACACGACCATACCCGGACAGACCGAGGGCGTGACCGTCTTCTTCGAGATCGAAGCGACCAACGACATCCCGGCCTCGGCCACGTCCGACCTTCAGAGCTACACGATCCCGGTGACCGTGTCGATCTACGACATCCAGGGTCAGGCCGCGGCCTCTCCCTACGACGGCGTGCCCGTCCTCACGCACGGCGTCGTCACGGCGATGCACTTCTCCTACTTCGTGATCCAGGACGGCAGCGGTCCCTGGAGCGGACTGTGGGCCAGGGGTTTCGCCGCGATCGCGGTCGGTGATTCCGTGACGGTCTTCGGCACGGTGAGCGAGAGCGACGGCGTCAATACAGGGAACACGATGCTCGTGGGCGCGGAGGTCCAGAGCAGCACGCCGGCCGCGGCCCCTCCCGACGCGACAATCCTCACGACCGCGGCGGCACCTGTTGAGGCGTACGAGGGTGTTCTCGTCAAGGTAGAGAGCGCCGACTGCACGAACACCAACGTGGGCGCCGGGGTGTGGCTGGTCGACGACGGCAGCGGGAGCTGTCCGGTGGGCGAGTTCGCGTACGACTCCGACCCGACGTTTGGGACCACCTACGACGTCACCGGACCGCTGGGGTACTCGGAGAGCCTCCACAAGATCGAGCCGCGGGATGAGGGCGACATCGTCTGGGTCGGAGACGGCCAGGCTCCCACCATCTTCCGGGCGGTCCCGACGAGCGAGACGAGCGTGACGGTGACGTTCTCGGAGGACTTGGAACCGGTCAGCGCCGGGACCGCGGGGAACTACGCGATCGACAGCCTGAGTGTGCTGAGCGCACTGCCGGTGCCGCTCTACCCGGACCAGGTCGAGCTGACCGTCTCAGCGATGTGGGAGCGCACCTACACGCTGACGGTGAACGGGGTCGAGGACCCCTTCGGCAACGCGGCGATCGGCGAGGTGGAGCTTTTCGACTACGTGGACTACAGCGCTCCCGAAGGGTACTACGACAGCGCGGAAGGGCTACTCGGCGAGCCGCTCAGGGCGGCTCTTCATGCGATCATCGACAACCACACCGTCATCGGCTACGACAACGCGTGGACGGCGTTTTACACCACGGACGACAAGCCCAGCGGAAAGGTCTGGGACATCTACTCGGACGTCCCAGGAGGGACACCGCCGTACGAGTACGACTTCGGCGTCGACGAGGGCGGGATCGGGCAAGGTGAGGGCTACGGGTACACCCGTGAGCACTCCTGGCCGCAGAGCTGGTTCAACCACGCGTCGCCCATGGTCTCGGACCTCTTCGCTCTCTATCCCTGCGACGCGCACGTCAACGGCAACCGAGGAAGCTACCCGTACGGTGAGGTGACGTCTCCGGTGTGGGTGTCACTGAACGGGAGCGAGCGGGGTCCGTGCTCCTACCCCGGGTACTCCGGCCTCGTGTTCGAGCCCATCGACGAGTACAAGGGCGACCTCGCGCGCACGTACTTCTACATGACCGCCAGATACTACACGGAGGACGCCGGGTGGGCCGGCAGCCCCATGACCGACGGCGCCGACCTCCTGCCCTGGGCGATCGACATGCTCCTCGAGTGGCACGTGGAGGATCCGGTCAGTCAGAAGGAGATCGAGCGGAACGGGACGATCTACGGTCTGCAGCACAACCGCAACCCGTTCATCGACCGACCCGAGTTCGCCGTCGCGATGTACGTGACGACGGGCGTCGACGAAGAAGCCGCGCCGGCGTTTCGCCTGTGCCGGAACGTGCCCAACCCGTTCAACCCGACGACGACCATACGATTTGAGCTTCCTCGCGAGAGCGCCGTCAGCGTCGCCGTCTACAGCGTGAACGGACGCCTTGTGAAGATCCTCGCGGACGGCGAGTACCCGTCCGGCGAGCACGAAGTCACCTGGAGCGGCCGCGACGCCGACGGCAACCGGGTCGCGAGCGGCGTCTACTTCTACTCGATGCGGTCCGGGGGCTTTGAGGCCCGAAGAAAGATGGTCCTCTTGAAATAGGGGGACGAACGCGGCTGGAAGGAGTCGGCTGCTGGCAGGCTGTCGGGAGCCCTCTCGTTCCAGCCGCAGGTTTGGACCACGTCCACGGCGGGGAACGACGAGATCGACCCCCACCTCGATAGCAGGGGTCATCATGTGAGCGTGGTGTCCTCGGCCTTGTAGACGACGCCCGTGCCG
>JAUWRQ010000232.1 GCA_030610515.1 Candidatus Eiseniibacteriota bacterium
GTCGGACAGCGGGTTTCTGTATCTTCAGGAGGTAGGAGCTTCGATGAACCGCAGGCTGATCCTGTCCGTTCTTCTGGGCACGCTCATCGCCGGCTGCGCCGGTGTCGAGCACGTCGAGCGCCCCGAGGGACCGTTCGAGATCGCTCTCATGGCGACTGCCGAGACGCGAGGCGAGCTCGAGCCCTGTGGCTGACACGGGGGCCAGAAAGGCGGGCTGGTCCGGAGGGCCGGCTATCTCAACCAGACGAGGCAGGAAGTACCCCACACGTTGCTCGTGGACGGGGGCGGCTCGCTCACACGCAAGGACTTCGAGCGGGAGCTCACGGACAGGATGAACCTCAAATCGATGGTCGAGCTCGGGTACGACGTCACCACGGTCGGCGTGGGCGATGTGTTCATGGGAGTGGACTACTTCAGGGAGCGGTTCGCGGAGGTGGAACTCAAGGTCGTGTCGGCGAACGTCTACGATGAATCTACGGGCGAGCTGCTCGTCGAACCATACGTGATAATCGAGAAGGCGGGGGTGAAGTTCGGCGTGACGGGCGTTCTCGACAACAACGCGAGTATCAGGACGCAGCGGGGCCTCGAATCGGCCGGCGTCACGGTTGCGCAGCCCAAGGAGGTTCTCGAGGCTCTCCTTCCCGAGCTTGAGGCCAAGTGTGACCACGTCGTGCTGCTGGCGCACATGAGTCTGAAGCTCGCGAGGGTCTTGGCGGAGTCGGTTCCGGGGGTGGATTACCTCGTCGTCGGGCTCCAGGCCCAGAAGTCCTCATCGCCCTTCGAGGTAGAGGGCACCGTGTTCCTGCAGCCGGGGAACCGCGGGCAGTTCATCTCTGATTACAGGCTCATGTTCGACTCGGACGGCGTCTTCCAGCAGTACGAGCCGAACACGGTGGAGCTGGGCAACAAGGTTCCCGCGGACGCGAGTATGGCGCTCAAGCTCAAGGAGCATAAGCTCCTGGCTGAGGGTCTGAGGAAGGAACGAGCCGCGTCCATGGCGAAGGAGAGAGAGGCTGCGCGGAGAGCCGCGCAGACCGACGAGGTCACTTGCCTCGGAGTTGAGGCGTCGTGCGTCCGGTGTCACACGGAGCAGTACGATCACTGGAAGACGACCGCGCACGCTCAGGCGTTCGACACGCTGCAGCGAGGGTTCCAATCGACGAACCCGGAGTGCCTGAGGTGCCACACGACGTGCCAGACGGAACTCGCGCAGAACGGAAGTGTCGACGTACCCGATGATCTCCGAAACGTCCAGTGCGAATCGTGCCACGGTATCGGCACCGAGCACGCACGCGACGGTTCCTATGGAGTGATAAGAGTAGAGACCTGCCTCGGCTGCCACGATGAGGACAAGAGCCCGGACTTTGACCTCGCCACGTATCTGCCGAAGGTGACGCACTAGCCCCGCAGCGATTCCCCCGACCCCAGCGGGATCAAGCGGGACTCGAGGATCGACGCCGGGGCTCTTGGGCCCGAGGCTCGTGGGAGGGCCAGAAGACATGAGGGGAATCACCATCCGGGCCGCGTTCGTGCTGGCCGCGCTGCTGTTCGCCGCGCAGGCGTCAGCGAACGAGGCTCGCGTTCTCGAGGCCGACGACAGAGAGATCACGATAGAGCTCGCCACCGACGACTACGCCATCAAGCGTGTGGTCCACGGTGGCGAGTCGTTTTTCAGAGTGACCGCAACCGGGTACGGTCGCACCCGTGAAGCGGGGCTTCCGTCGCTGCCCATCGAAGGAGCGCTCCTGGGCGTTCCGTTCGGGGCCCGCGTCTCGCTCGAAGTGGTATCGGTCGAGTCCGAGAACCTGGGGCCCAGGCGCGTCGAGCCGACCCCCCGCGAGAGCTTCGTGCGCGAGGGCGAGTTCGCGGTTCCCCTGCAGGAATACGAACCCGACCCAGACTTCTACAGAGGGAGAAGCGCGTTCCCCGCCGACCTCGCCTCGCTCGGATTCGATTCCGTTCTGCGTCACCAGCGCGTCGTCCAGATCATCTTCCGTCCCTTTCAGTACGCCGCGTCCACCGGAGAGCTCACGCTCCACAAGCGCATCGTCGTGAAGGTCCGGCTCGATGGTGGGGGCAGGGTCGAAGGGATGCGGCGCGTAGGCGTGCGTGAGCCGCAGTGGGACGCGGTTCTCTCGGGGACCATTCTGAACTACCGGCAGGCGCAGGTGTGGCGTGCGCGTCCTGAGCCACGGCGCACGGGTGGGGTGTACGGCAGAGGCGGCGCGTGGTTGCGGCGGGACCACGAGTCCTACCGCGTCGAGGTGGGGGAGACCGGCATCTACAGGCTCGACTTCGCGGACCTTGCGGCCGAGGGGCTAGGAGGAACGCTCGATGCAGACACCGTGGCGGTCTTCCAGCGTTCCTACGACAGCGGGGAAGCCGATCCCTTCATCGACACGCCCGTTCCCATCGTCGTGGTCGACGCAGACGAGGACGGGCTCTTCGACGACTCCGACTACGTGCTCTTCCACGCTCTTTCTTTCCTGGACCAGCACGCGGAACAGGGCTACGAGGACCGGTACGAGACCGGCAACATCTACTGGTTCGGGTGGGGTGAGGGACTGGCCGCGCGGATGAGCACGCGCACGGCGTGGCTCGGCGCAACAGGCTTGACACCGCCCGCCAGCTTCCGCGACACGCTCCGCTACGAAGAGGACGTGTACTTCGACGCTACCCCTCCGTCCGACTTCGTCGATCTCTATCACACGACCGACTACACGAAGAACGGCGACGAGTACTCGATTCCGTTCTCTCTGTATGACATCGACCCCTCTCAGGGGATGATCCTGACCGCCAGGTACCAGGGGATGACGACCGGGACGCACAGGATCGATTTCACCGTCAGGAACGGGAACTCCCAGGAGAACGACATCGGCTACTTCCAGTTCACGGGAGAGAGCTACACGATGCTCGAGGACATCTACTCCTCCGGCAGCGTTCCGGCCGCGTATTTCACCGGCGGCGAGAACGCGCTCAAGACCGAGGGCAGCATGGGCACGTCCGGGTGGTCGAACGCGAACCTGGACTGGTTCCAGTGGAGCTACCTCCGGAAGTACGACGCGCACGAGGGTAGGCTTCGGTTCTCGAACGCGCGGCTCACGGGAACGCAGCAGTTCGAGGTCGGCGGGTTCGAGAGCGACGACATCCAAGTCTTCGACGTGACCCACGCGAAGGAGCCCGTCGAGATAGTGCTCCAGGACGAGAATGTCGAGCCCGAGATCAGGGCGTACAAACTGATCCTGCAGGAGGTCGTGCCGGGCTACACGCGCTACGAGGCGGCTCAGCCCACTGCGTTCCTCTCCCCGGTCGGGATTGACAGGCGGGAACCCACGGACCTGCGTTCGTCCGAGGCTGACATGATCGTTGTGTCGTACGACCCGTTCGCGCCGACCGTCGAACCCCTGATAGCCCGACGCGAGGCGGAGGGATTCGTGGTGGCGCACGCGCTTCTCTCGGAGGTCTACGAC
>JAUWRQ010000102.1 GCA_030610515.1 Candidatus Eiseniibacteriota bacterium
CCCGATGGCCCTGTCACTCGGATACGGGATCGTGTTTGCGACCCTCATCACGCTCGTGCTCGTCCCGAGCCTCTATCTGCTGGTGGAGGATGTGCAGCGGGAGTTCTCTCGCGTTGTCAGGCGACTGCGAGCGAGGGGCGGGCGTACCGCGGAGGGAGGGGGTGCCGGTGCGAACCCGTAGCTGTCTGCTGGTCCGCCCGGCCCAGCGATCTGTGGCGCGATAGTAGCGCTCGTGCGCGAACGCTCTGCAGATAGCTGAGCCGCCGCGCATCTCTGCCTGCGGTCTCATTGTACGAGCCGCTCGGGCCTCACGGCCCGGGCGGTTCTTCGTTGGCAGCGGGAGCCGATCTGCAGCCGGCTCTAAAGAGGTAGCCCGGCGAGCCCGTGGCGGGCCCTCCTTGGGCTTCTCAGGTGCATATCAGATTATTCAGTAACTACTGAATGTTTTGACTTGACATGACATCACGGATCCGTCAGTATCGTAGCTGTCAGGGCAACAAGGAGGCCGTTGTGGAGGGAGAGAGGACGAACGCTGAGTTGAAGGACTACGTTGAGCGCTGGGGTATGCTGTTTGAGTTCCTTGGCGGGACTCGGATGATGGGGAAGATCCTGGGCTGGCTGCTCGTGTGTGACCCGCCCGAGCAGTCGGCGAGCGACATCGCGAGGGCCGTGGGCGCGAGCGCGGGGACCGTCAGCACCACAACACGGGCTCTGCTGCAGGCGGCAATGATCGAACGGATAGGCGTCCCAGGGAAGAGGAGTGCCTACTTCCGCGTGCGGCCGGGGATGTGGGCGGACCTATTGAAGAGGCGGATGGAGTACGGCCGAACAATGGGACAGCTGGCAGAAGAGGGGCTGGGTCTCATCTCCGGCTCGGACGATGATGCTGCCCTTCGACTGCGCGAGATCGGAAGCTACTGCCGGTTCGTCGAGTCCGAACTCCCGGTATTCGTCGCGCGTTGGGAGAAGGAGTGGGAGAAGGAGCGGAACGAATGATGACTCGCGAGCGCGTGACACGAATTGCTCGCCAGGCTGCACTGGTCCTTCTCGCGGCGCTGTGCTTGGCGGCATCGGTTGCAGCCGAGACCGAATCGCCGTTGCCGGGGAATCTCGCGGCGGGGACCACGGAGTCGCCGGACGAGTCGCAGCTCGCCGGAGCGCCGCCGAGCGCCGCGGGCCTCCTGAGGGGAATGGACGAGCTCTTCGAGTCCACCGGAACGACAGCCCGTGTCGAGATCACTGTGGTGACACCGAAGAAGACGCGAACGATGCGCATGCGGTTCTGGAGCAAGGACGACGACCACGCCCTGATGATCATCGACGCTCCGCCGCGGGATGCGGGCACCGCCACTCTCAGGGTGGGCGAGAACCTGTGGAACTACCTGCCGAAGATATCGCGGACGATCCGCGTTCCCCCCTCGATGATGATGGGCTCATGGATGGGGAGCGACCTGACGAACGACGACATCGTGCGGGAATCGTCGTTGGAAGAGGACTACGACTCGAAGGTCGTCGGGCGCTGTGAGGACCCGCCGGGCTGGACGGTGCGGCTGGACGCGAAACCGGACGCGGTCGGGCTGTGGAGTCGCGTGGACGTTGTGTTCGATTTCGACACCGGCCTTCCCGTGATGTCGCAGTCTTTCGACAGGAAGGGGAGGCTCTCGCGGACGATGCTCTTCGAGGACGTGCAGGAGATGGGTGGAAGGACGGTGCCGACGGTCATGACCATCGTGCCCGAGCGCGAGGAAGGGCGGCGCACCGAGTTCCGGTACCTGAGCGTGGAGTTCGACGTCAAGCTCTCCGACGACATGTTCAGTCTGGCGCGACTTGAGCGGTCTCACTAGGACGACTCGCGGCCGAACGGGCCGCGAAGAGGGATGATTCGAGATGGCAGCCCCGAGCACACTCCGAATCGCGTGGCGCAACCTGGGCAGGAACCGGAAGCGCTCTCTGCTCGCGCTGAGCGCGATCGCCATCGGCCAGTTCGCCTTCCTCGCGGTAGCGGCTCTCATGAACGGGTACGGCGACGACTTCCTCAACTCCGTGACCGGACCGTTGGTGGGGCACATCCAGGTTCACCCGCACGAGTGGCGCGACGAGCGTTCCATCGACCTCGTGATGAATGACGTCGACGCAATGCTCGCTGAGATCCGGAGTGACCCCGATGTGGCGCACGCCTCGGCCCGCATCTACGCTCCGGTGCTCGCGGCGCTCACGGAAGACGGGTTCATGAGCGTCGTCGTGGGTATCGATCCGGAGGCGGAGACGCACGATTCGGGGCTCCTGCCTGCGGGCACCCCGCGGGGCTCACTGGGCGATGGGAGCGTGCTGGTCGGGCGCGGCTTCGCGCGGAGGTACGACATCGTGCCCGGCATGGAACTCGCCGTTGTCGGGCAGGACGTCGACGGCTCGATAGCGAGTGGGCTCTTCACTGTGGCGGACTCCGTCGCATCTTCGGTCGAGATCGTCAACAACCTCGGTATCGTGATGACGCTGGACGACGCGCGCGATCTTCTCGCGATGTCCGAAGACGCCCACGAGATCGTCATCCACGTTCGGAATAGCGACGTGATAGACGACACGGTGTCACGGCTGTCGGCGGCCCCAACCCTCGCCGAGCTGGAGGTGCTTCCATGGAGGGAAGTGGTCCCGCAGATCGTTGCGATGATAGGGATGATAGACGCCTTTCTCATGATCATCCTGGGCGTTGTCTTCATCGCCGCTGCTGCCGGCATCGCCAACACGATGCTGATGTCCACGTTCGAGCGAACGCACGAGTTCGGGATGCTGCTTTCGCTCGGCTGCGGTCCCGGGCGGCTCGCCCGGATGATCACGGTCGAGGCCGTGATACTCGGACTCGTCGGTGTCGGCATCGGAAGCGCACTGGGCCTGGTCTTCCTTCTCGTCACGTCGCAGACGGGGCTCGACTACGCCGCTCTGGGCGGTGGAGACACGTATGAAGTTGCGTTCAAGGGGCTCCAGATGGCAACGCTCGTGCACCCCAGGCTGTACGTGAGCGATGTCGCGGCCGGCGTGGTCGCCGTCTTCTTGACCTCGCTCCTTTCTGTCATCTGGCCGATCGTCCGGATAGTTCGTCTGGAGCCCATGGAGGCGATGCGAACATGAGAGTCCCGCTCTTAGCCAAGTTCGCCGTCCGCACCATGGGGAGAAACGTCCGCAGGACGTTCCTTTCGGTCATCGGCGTGGGCGTCGGCTGCGCCATCGCGATCTTCATGACGGCCCTGACGATGGGCAGCGGCGAGATGCGGGTCAGGGCCATCGCCGAGTCCGGGTTCGGACACCTGCGCATCGTTCCCGGCGGCTGGGAGAGGACACGAGACAACGACCTGAGGCTCGCGGACTGGCGGGCCGAGCTCGCGGCGACGCGGTCTATGGACGGCGTGAGATCGGCGACTCCCCACGCTCGGACGACGGCACTTCTGGCGTTCGGTACGCGGGTCACCGGCCTCGAGATGCTCGGTGTCGATCCCGAGGCCGAGTTCGCAATGAACCGGATTGTCAGGATGATCAGCGAGGGTCGATACCTCGAGCCATCGGACCGTGACGTGACCGTCATCGGCCACACGGTTGCGGACCGTCTCGAGGTGGAGCTGGACGACGACCTTCTGCTGACGGTCGTCGGGAAGGACGGCGAGATGGAGTACGCGATGCTCCGGATCGTCGGCATAGTGAACACGGGCGTCAAGGACATCGACGGCACGATATGTCACGTGACGCTCGACGACATGGCCGGGCTGACGGGGCTTGAGGGCGCGGGGGAAATCACGGTGATGCTTGACGATCCGGGCATCCTCGAGGACGCGGCTTCACGACTGAAGTCGCTCATCCTGGGCGGCGGCGACGTGCTGACCTGGAAAGAGATCCTGCCCGATCAGGGAGGTGACTCCGAGAGCGACAAGGCGTTCATGGATCTCCTGTCCGGCATCGTGGTGGTTGTGGTCGTCTTAGGGATAGCCGGCGCACAGCTGACCGCAATACTCGAGCGCAGGCGTGAGCTTGCAGTGCTCATCGCGCTCGGGATGAAGGACGGGCAGCTGGTCGGTCTCATTTTCCTCGAGGCCGTCGTGATGGGTGTCCTCGGGGCGGTCGCCGGACTCCTGATCTCGACGCCGCTCGTGCGCTACACGGCAACCACGGGAATCGACCTCACCAATCTGATGGGAGGGGAATTCTCAATCTCCGGTGTCCTCTTGGATCCCGTGATGTACTCCGACATGGGACCGTGGATGATCCCCCTCGCTTTTCTGATCGGGCTGGTCTCAATGCTCCTCGCCGGAATATACCCCGCGTGGTTCGCGCTGAGGATCGATCCGACATCTGCTCTGAGTCTGAGGGAGGCGTAGTGATGAACGACGTTCTGGTTGACGTCCGGGATGTCCGGAAGGATTTCCATGTAGGCAAGATCACGGTCAACGCTCTCAGGGGGCTCGACCTCGAGGTGAGGAAGGGGGACTTCCTCGCGATCGTCGGCCCGAGCGGCAGCGGGAAGACCACGCTGTTGAATCTGATCGGAGCGCTCGACGTGGCGACGGGTGGAGCGGTGAGCGTGTTCGGTCAGGATCTCTCGGCTCTCAGTCGAAGGCGAAGGGCGCACCTTCGTCTGATGTCGCTCGGCTTCGTGTTCCAGGCCTACAACCTCGTACCCGTGCTGACGGCGCTCGAGAACGTCGAGTTCGTCCTCGAGCTTCAGGGTGCGGGCGGAGAGCGGCGCGAGACAGCGATGTCCGTTCTCGACGAACTCTCCCTCGGGGAACTCTCGAGCCGCAGACCTAACGAGCTCTCTGGAGGCCAGCAGCAGAGAGTAGCGGTCGCCCGGGCCGTCGCGGCGAAGCCCAGGCTTGTTCTGGCGGACGAGCCAACAGCCAACCTGGACAGCGAGAATGCGGAAGCGCTGCTCAGGATGATGAGGGCGCTCCGAGACGAGCACGACATGACGTTCATCTTCTCCACGCACGATCCCCTCGTCATGTCCTATGCCTCGAGAGTGGTAACACTGCGCGACGGAAAGGTCATAAGCGACGAGCAGAAGAACAGCGGTCCGGACGAGCATCGCAGGGTGAACTAGGTCGACAGCGGTGTTGCGCCCGTCGACGGAGTCGGAGGTGGAGGTGGAGGTGGAAGTGGAAGTGGAGTCGGAGGTGACTACCGTGCTCGTGGCGAAGACGCGGTGGCTTCGCGTGGGATTCTGCATCGCACTCCTCTCTGCGCTGTGTCTCTGGATGCTTGTCGGCTCCGCACACGCGGTCGAGCTCTGGTCCGACGAGAGCGGCGAGCGGTCGTACTCGGTGATCGCGTCCCTCAAGTGGACATCACTTCTCTCTCACGCGCCGGGCGACACGATCCTCTACCCCGAGGAGTGGAGCGGGTCGTCTCTCTGGCGGTTCCGGGCGGTGCTCGACGCGCGCCCTGCGTCCTGGCTCCGGGCCGAGATCGCCTACGAGCAGCGTGCCCGTGTCGTCTCCGAGGGAGCCGGAGCAG
>JAUWRQ010000027.1 GCA_030610515.1 Candidatus Eiseniibacteriota bacterium
CAACTCGTCCTTCGGCCCGGTCATAGCCGAGCTGTACCAACACGGAAGGCGCTTGGAGCTCCAGTCACTCTATTCGTCGCAGACGCGAAGCATCCTGATTATCATCCTCCCGGCCTACTGCTGGATCGTGGGATTCGGCGACGACGTGCTGCGGATATTCGGAGACGAGTTCGTTGTAGGCTACACGGCGCTCGTGGTGCTCGGCATCGGCGTGGTCGTTCGCTGCATCGTCGGCACCGTCGGCACCATGCTCGTCATGTGCGGCCATCAGAGATACAATGCGATGAACATCGTGGTCGTTACGGGGATGAACATCGGGTTGAACCTGCTTCTGATCCCTCGCTACGGTCTCCTGGGAGCGGCCGTCGCGACGGCCGTGTCCGTGTCCATCATCGACGCTGTCGGACTCATGGAAGTTCGCCTTCTTCTCAAGATCCACCCGTACAGGCGCGCGTTCCTGAAGCTGGTAGTCGCGGGTTCCGCCGCCCTCGCAGCGAATCTTCTTCTTCGCTCCGTCACTCCCCAGCTCTCGGTCGTCGCGATCTTCGGCATTCTGCTGGCGACCTACGGCGTCTTCGTCGGACTGCTGGCACTGATGGGGCTCGAGCACGACGACCACCTCATCATTGGAAAGGCGCTCTCGAAGATCAGACGTCGCGGATAGGGCGACGGGCGCATCGCGCGGCCGCCGAACACCGTGACGCTCGCGGGAGGGAACCTCCACCGCGATGGCGCGAAGAGCGCGAAGCCCCACCCGCGGACGCGGATGGGGCTTCGTTCTTCTCTGGACGCCCGGCGCATCTCCAAACGTGTATGTCCACGCGGCGCGCGGCGCCCACTACTTCTCCAGAAGCTCCTCGTACTTCTTCCGGGAGAGCTTCTCTATCTCGTCATGAACGGACCTGCCGTGCGAATCCATCGTCACGACCGCGGGGAAATTCTCGACGCGGATGACCCACATGGCCTCCGGTACGCCGAACTCCTCGAGCTTGTGCACGTCCAGGACCTCGACGACAGACCTCGCGAGTGTCGTGGCCAGCCCGCCGACCGCCGAGAGATAGACGCACCCGTGCTCCGCGCACGCCTTCAAGGTGTCTGGGCCCATGCCGCCCTTGCCGATGACGCCGCGGACGCCGTACTTCGCAATGACCGGACCCTCGTAGGGTTCCTCGCGGATGCTCGTCGTGGGACCCGCGGCGACGAACGAGTACTTGTCGCCCTCCTTCTTCACGACCGGGCCGCAGTGGTAGATCATGCTGTCGCGCAGGAGATCCTTGACATCCTCGCCACCGGTCTCGACGAGGTACTTGTGCGCCGCGTCGCGCGCGGTGATCATGACACCGGTTATCGAGATCTCGTCTCCGGCCTTGAGCTTCCTGATCTCTTCTTCCGAGACGGGGAGCTTAATCCCAATCATAGGTGACCTCCCCTCCCTGCACGGACATGAACGCCTTCCGGTACGCCCAGCAGGTGTAGCTCACGGACACGAAGAAGCACGCGGGCAGACGATGTTGTTTGCCTATCTTGACACCCAGGACGGTCGTCTTGCCGCCGAAGCCCGACGGCCCGATGCCCAGACCGTTCAGTTCCTCCATCAGCGTGTTCTCTAGCTCGGCGAGAACAGGATCCGGATTCGTGTCGCCGAGGTCGCGTAGGAGCTGCTCCTTGGACCACCCGAACGACGAACCGCGGTTGCCGCCCGCGCAGACTCCTACGACACCGGGGGCACAACCCTTGCCTTGCGCGTTGTAGACCGTATCGATGATGCACTTGCGGACGCCCTCGAGGTCGCGGCCGGCTTTGAGTCTTCCGTCCGGCAGCTTGTACTGCGCGCCCACGTTCTCCGAACCGCCGCCCTTCAGAAGAAGCCGCACGCGGAGCCCCTCTTCATCGCGCTGGTTGAAGTGGAAGTCCGGTGACCCCGGCCCCAGGTTGTTGCCGGAGTTCGCTCCAGTCACAGGGTCGACCGCGTTCGGCCGGAGAATGTACTCCTCCGTCGCGCGCACCGTCGCCGCCCTCGCCGCCTCCTCGATCTCCTTCTGCCGGAAGTCCGGGCCGTACTCGACGAAGAAGAGGAGCGCACCTGTGTCCTGGCAGATCGGAGTTGTCCCCTCCCTCGCCTGTTTCGCGTTCTCGAGCATGAGCTCGAGGCTCGTGCCCGCCGACGCCCCCTCGCCCTCCGCCGCGATGCCGCGACGCATGGCGGCCACGACATCAGGAGGAAGCGACGTGGATGCCCGCCGAATGAGGTCGAAGAGGCTCTCCTCGAGCCTTCCCCTGTCCATGAACCCTCCTTACGTAGAAACCGCCCGATACGCTCGGGCGCGGTTGCTGCACGGCTCGATTCTATCCCACACGCGGCAGGAGTCAAAGCGATTCGGGCACCTCCCCGTGAACGCGGGTCATGTGCGGGCCGGCGCTCCACACTGGAATGCCGGCGCCGCATGGCCCCACGTGAGCCTAACATCCCACTCACTCCACGCTCATCTCACCTTGACACACCAGCCTGCCGGTGGCAGAATCCGCGCCCGAGGGCCCCCGATCTCACGGGGACCGACCGCCGCCACAGCCAGCAACCGACACAGGGCTCCCAGCCGGGAGCCCCCGGACGGAAGCATGCCGGAGCATTCAGGAAGTCCCGCTCCTGAGCTCATGGGCCAACAGCACAACGCCCCGTGGACGACGCTCGTGCGCGTTCTGACCGCGGCGGCCGCTCTCTATGTCTTCCTCCTGAGCGTCAACCTTCTCGGCAGCGGCTTCAAGATGTTCGGAGCCGGGTTCGCCGAGCAGCTCATCGCCACGACGTCCAACCCGTTCGTCGGCCTCTTCATCGGCATACTCGCCACGAGCATCGTCCAGAGTTCCTCGATGACGACGTCGATGACCGTCGGCTTCGTCGCGTCTGGAATCCTGACGATAGAGGGCGCCGTTCCCATCATCATGGGCGCGAACATCGGAACGACGGTCACCTGCGCGATCGTGTCGATGGGGCACATCGGACGGAAGGAGGAGTTCCGGCGAGCCTTCGCGGCGGCCAGCGTCCACGACTTCTTCAACGTGATGGCGGTCATCATCCTCTTGCCGCTCGAGGTCGCCACGGGGTTCCTGTCCAAGTCGGCGAGCGCCCTCTCGAGGCTTCTCGTGGGCGGAGAGGCGATAAGCTTCGCGAGTCCCGTCAAACAGGCGGTGGACCCGCTCGTCAAGTCGATCGGGTACCTCGCCGAGTCGCTCGTCGGGACACACGCAGCCATCCTGGTCGTGGCGGTCGCCCTCATACTGCTCTTCGGCTCGCTCTACGTTGTGGTCAAGCGCACGAAGGCGCTCGCCCTCGGACGCGCGGAGGTCGTCATCGACCGGTTCATGGGGCGGAGCGGAGTCGCCGGCATGGCGGTGGGGGCCGGCGTCACCGCCGTCATCCAGAGCAGTTCGGTGACGACGTCGCTCTTGGTCCCGCTCGCGGGAGCCGGCATCGTCAAACTCGAGAAGATCTTCCCCATCACGCTCGGGGCGAACATCGGCACCACCGTCACGGCGCTCCTCGCTTCGCTCGCGGGGGACTCCCGCGGTCTGACGATCGCGCTCGTGCACCTGCTTTTCAACATCGCGGGGATAATCGTCATCTATCCGGCGAAGCCCGTGAGGAAGATACCGCTCATGCTCGCCAGGAGGCTGGCCGACGCGGCGGTCGGGTCGCGGAAGAGCGCGATCTTTTTCGTGATCGGGCTCTTCTACGCGCTGCCCGCTCTGCTTATACTGATGGACAAGTGGTTCTAGGGAGGTCACTACATGTTCAGGGAATTCATCGAAGCGCTCAGACGCCGCCCGCTCCTGGATCAGATGCTCTCTGAGATGAACGAGATGCTCGGTCAGGCGGTCCACATGTTCCACCCGATAGCGGAGGTGCTGGCCGGGAGGCAGAAGCTCTCGGACGCGACGCACGACATGGTCTACTCGACGGACCGCGGCATCAACCACATACAGCGGAAGATAAGGAAGCAGCTGGTCGAGCACCTGGTGGTTACCACCGGCGCCGACGTGCCGATAAGCCTGGTCCTGATGAGCGTCTCAAAGGACGCGGAGCGCGTTGGAGACATGTGCAAGAACATGCTCGAGGTCGCGGAGGCCCGTGGCGGATCCCTTCCAGAAGGCCCCTATCGCGAGCGCTTCGACAGGCTGCTCGAGGAGACAGAGGGGCTCTTCGAGCCGACGGCGGCTGCGTTCAGGGAGTCGGACAGGGACCTCGGAGAGGAAGCCGTCGAGAAGGGACGCGCGCTCGCGAGGGAGTTCGACGGCGTGATCGACGATCTGCTGACCGCCGACGTGCCGACCCGCGACGCCGTGCTGATGGCTCTGCTTGCGCGCTACCTGAAGAGGCTGTGCCTGCACCTCGCCAACATCGCGACGAGCGTCGTCATGCCGCTTCACCGGCTGGACTACTTCGACGAGAAACGGGATGAACCCGACAACGACCAGTCGTGATCGGCGACATTCCCGAGGAGCGCTGCGGTGGATGTTGCGTGACGGCTCCACGCGGAGTCGGCGCTAGCCTTGACGTCTGCTGAGTATCCTGCCCATCACCGAGGACCACACCATCCTGTCCTCTTCGCTCACTCCCATTGAGATAGTGAGCAGCGCCGCCACGCCGTAGCACGCGACGAGGGTTGCCGCCGACCAGTACCAGTCGCGCGGGACATCGAAGAACCGCCTCGACGCGACGGCCAGCCCGAAGAGCACCACAGCGGTGACGCCGACCTTCCAGGACGATCTATCGAACGGGAAGATCTTGAGGAGCACGCGCCCCTCCGTCAGGCGCGCTACGTTCACGAGGACTATCGAAGCTCCTGTCGCGATGGCGGCTCCCATGATCCCCATCCTCGGAACAAGCAGGATACTGAGGATGACGCTGACGCCCGCCATGACGAGGATGTTGTAGACGTTGAACTTCTGGAACCTGGTCATCGCGAGGCAACTCGACACGGACCCCGCGGTGCTGTCGATAACCTGCGCGGCCGCCAGGACCAAGAGTGCGGCGTAGCCTCTCACGAACTCGTCCCCGAAGATCGACAGCACGCCATCTCCCGAGATGACGAGCCACGCGAACACCGGAAGCGTCAGGAGGACGATCCATCGCGTGATCGTGTGGAGGAGCGACTTCATGAGCTCGACGCCTCCTCGGTGGTAGACGTCGGCGATGATCGGCGAGAAGATCGCGTTCCACGAGAAGGTGAAAAGCGTGGCAAGGCTCGCGAGCAAGACGACGACGTTGAAGACGCCGACGTCCGCCGACGTGAGGAAGAACCCCAGCATCAAGCGTCCGCTGTGAAGGAGCACGAACGCCGTGCCGGTCTCGGCGAGCATCTGGGAGGAGTAGCCCAGGAACTCCCGGCGAGGCAGGGTGGCTCCTTCCCCGTGAATCAGGAACGGACCGCTCTTCCGCACGAAGATGGTCGTGACGACTGCGGAGACGCAGCACGCCGCCACGGCGGCCGCAACGATGCCTCCCAGGCGATACCCGAGAAGGAAGAGCACGAGGAAGACGGCGAGTCTGGGGACGCGGAAGCTCAGCTCCAGCCCGATGATGCTGCGCCTCATGTCCTTGACTGCTCGGAGCGCGGCGGACTGAAGCCTCGCGAGGGTGTAGGGCAGCATCGCGAACGCGACCACGAGGAGCGCGTGTTCGAGACGTGGCTCCTTGAAGAAGGAACCGGCGATCGTCCCGCGGAGCAGCACGATGGTCAGGGTTCCCGCGATGCCGGCGACGACTCCGAACCTGAGGCCGAATCTGAACGTCGAGCGCGCCTGGTCCTCTCGGCCCTTCCCCACGAACATGGATATGTACCGCACGAAGCCGCCCTCGATGCCGAACGTGGTCAGTATCGAAACGGCCATGACGACGGTCCACGCCAAGACATAGACGCCGAGCACATCGGCGCCTAGCAAGCGCGCGATGATGGCGTTGGCGGCGAACCCGAACGCCAGCGCGAACGCCTGACCGAAGAACGTGAACCCGGCCTCCCGGGTGGCCTTCGAGAGATAGCCCTTGTACTCAGCGTGGGTGTGGTCCGTCACTCGGCAACTACTCCCTGCGGAGGAGCTTCTTCGCTATCGGTTTGACGCGGGTGTCCCTCACGTGCTTCATCGCGCCGGCCACGTCGGAGGGGTACAGATGGATGTTCAAATGCTCCCTGTGGCCCGTCGCCCACTCGCTCTTCCAGCGCGATGGTTCGCCCAGGAAGTCGACTTTCGAGAGTCCCCGCTCGAAAGCGTCCGTGACGGCGTAGTAGAAAAGCGGCGTTCCGGGCGAGAACTCCTTGTATTTCTCATCGAACGACGTCTTGAGCCCGTACATCGCACCACCGTAGACGATAGCCAGGACGAACGCGAACATCCGCCCGTCGCGCTCGAGCCAGACGGGCGCGAGCCATCCCTGTTCGGCGAGCGCACGGCAGAGGTCGTGGTAGAACGCCTCGAGCCCTCTCCCCTGGATCGACGTCCCGTGGCGCTCCTTCCAGCTCCGCGCCTCGACATCGATGAACTCGTCCACGAGTGCGTCGACGTCGCTGGACTCGTCGAGGCGGCGCACGGTCATTCCCTCGATCTTCTCGATCTTCCTGATGCGCTTCCTCCAGCGGGCGACGCGCTTGGTGGTGCGCGTCGCGACGTAGTCGTCCCAGGAGCCCGCGATCTCCAGATAGGGCGACGTCCTACTCTCGCTCTCGTTCACGAGGTAGCCCACCGCTCGAGAGCGTCCGAGAAGCTCGGCGCGTGTTCTGGAATCCGCTGGGACGCTCCGGAGACCGAGTTCGCGACCGTCACCGCGGAGGCGCCTCAGGACCTCCTCGACAAACGGTCCGGTGTCCGCATCGGCGAGCAGAAACTCCCCCCGAAGCGACAGGAAATTGGTCGGAAGCTCGACGAGCCCGTCCGGCCTCGGTAGGAGTGGGGCGAGCGCCACGGGCGCCCCATCCTCGTATCCGACGAAAACCGCCGGCGTCGAATCGGGAGCGAATTCGCGTGCCCAGACGCCAACCCAGACGCGCGACGAGAACGGGTTCGGGCACGCGCCGGACGCCTCCAGTGTGTCCCACGCGGACGTCAGATCGCCGTCGGTGAGGTCAGTGAACTCGCGCACTTCGAGCATTACGGTCCTCTATCTAGTCGAGCAGGCCGGTGTCTAGTCGAGCAGGCCGACCGGGAACATGACTCCCCGGTTCAGAACGCAGTCGGGATCGAGAGCGCGCTTGACGGCAGCCATCTCCGCCAGTCCTTCGTCTCCATACATGAGGAGCAAGAAGTCGTGCTTGAGCTTCCCGATCCCATGCTCTGCAGAAACCGTGCCCTTAAGCTCGACGGCGCGGCGGGCAATGGACGTGGCGAGTTCCTTGCCCAACCTGAGCTCGGCGGGGTCCCGTGGCATGATGTTCAGGTGCAGGTGGCTGTCGCCGATGTGGCCGAACACGATGTAGCGAAGGCCGCTCCCCTCCATCGATTCGTGGCAGAACGAGAGCATTCCCCGGAGCGCGGCGGCAGGCACCGCGGCATCCGTCCCGATCTTGTGGATCTCCGGGTGCTCGGACTTCGCGCTCGCGATGACGGAGTTCACTTGCTCGGCGATGCCGTGCCGGAGCGCCTTGAGCCGCGCCAGCTCGGCCTCCTCCATTCCGCCCCACGTGCGGTCCATGGAGGAACCGTGCTCCGACAGGAGCACCTCCCAAGCCTCGTAGATGTCCAGGAGATCGTCCTCGACGTAGTCCTGCTCGAAGAGCACGCCTGCGCGCGCGTCTTCCGGAAGTTCCGGGATCTCGGACCCCTGCCCCTCCTCCGTCTTCCGCTCCCGGAGGAAGTCCAAGCTACATGAATCGAAGAACTCGAGCGCGAGCGGTGAGACCGACGGGGATGCTCCGGACCCATCTGGACGTGACGCAGGCCCCTCGGACGACTGCGATGACCCTGCGTCCTCGGTCGACGGAGACGGCCCTTCCACGTCTCCTCGCGCCCGCCGCACGAGCGAGACCGCGGGCTCAGCGTAGTCGCATGTCGCACGGGCGCTCGAGACCCCCTCAGGCCGCGGGGAGAGAACG
>JAUWRQ010000288.1 GCA_030610515.1 Candidatus Eiseniibacteriota bacterium
AGGAACTCTACACGCTCAAGATGGCTGGTTCCAGCAAATCCGTTCTCCCCATTGCCCTCCTCTTCTTCTTAGCGCAGCGCAACTTCATCGAGGGGATGACGATGGGCGCCGTCAAGGGATGATGTTGCGTGGAGCGACGGCGTGCGCTACATGGGTTCTTTCCACCTAAGGGCAACGAACCGAGGAGGAGACACATGAGGAAGACAGCTGTCCTGCTTTCGGCGGCGCTTATTGCCGCTGCGCTGTGCGGCGGGTGCGGAGGTGGCGGGGACGAGAGCGCGGCGACGCTCACCGTTTGGGAGACGTACAACGACGACGAGCATCCCGTCTTCAAGGAAATCGTGGCTCAGTTCGAGCAGGGCCACCCCGGCGTCACGATCGACGTCATCCGTCTCCCGTTCGCGGGCGCCGAGCCCAAGATCATGACCGCGCTCACGACCAGGACGGAGCCCGACATCGCGAGAGTAGACGTCTCGTTCCTCGCGAAGCTCGCCCACAAGAACGCGCTTCTCCCTCTGGACGACCGCGTCTCCGAGGAGTTCCAGGCCGACATCGTCCCCGTCGCGCTCGCGAGCTGTCGCTATCGGGGCCGGCTCTGGGGGATTCCCGACCAGACCAACGGGCTGTGCCTTTTCTACAATAGGGACCTCTTCCGCGCGGCCGGTCTGGACCCGGACTCGCCGCCCGAGACCTGGGACGAGCTTATCGCCTGCGGCAAGAGGCTCACGAACCGCGATGAGGGCGTTTTCGGGATCGGTCTGTCGAACTCGCTCTGGTGGTCACTCCCGTTCTTCTACACTCACGGTGCGACGTTCCTGTCCGACGACGGCAGGCACTGCCTGCTGAACAGCGCCGAGGGCGTGAAGGCGTTCCAGCTGAAGGTCGACATGCACACGACTCACGGCATCGAGGGCGGGGCCTGGAGGGCGGGTGGCATCATCCACGATCTTGGGTTCCAGAACGGTCGCTACGCGATGATCCTGAACGGCCCATGGGCGGTGGAGAGCCTGAAGCGGACCGGCATAGACTTCGGAGTCGCGCTGATCCCCGCGGGGCCCGCCGGCACTCACACGAACGTCGGCGGAAACGACCTCGTCGTCTTCAGGAGCACGAAGAGCCCCGACGTTGCGACGGAGTTCCTGACGTTCGTCGCGAGCGAGGAGACGCAGCGGATGTGGGCGAAGCGGCTCGGGCAGGTTCCGGTGAACCAGAGGGCATTCGATGCGATAACGTCTGAGGAGCACCCGCACCTCGCGGTGTTCGTCGAGCAGATGCGCACGGCCATCCCGCGGCCGCAGACCCCGTTCTACCCTGATATGGAGAATCTGATGAACCCCGAGATGCAGGCCGCTCTCGACAACACAAAGACCGTCAAGGCCGCTCTCGACGCGGCGGTCGCCGAGATCGACAAGCTGCTTAACGAGGAGATGTAGGGCTCCGAGGAGGCACGAACATGAGATGGATGACCTGCGTCATTGTGTGCGCCGCGGTTCTCCTTCCGCTTTCGACCGCGGGGGCGGAGCTGCTGGCGACGTGGACGGACCCGACGGACGACGACACCGGGGACGGGGACTACACGTATCCCACGCACGAGGTCTTCGGTGAGGTGGGACAGGCCGACATCCTTGCATTCACCATCGAGAGGGAGAACGGCAACCTCGTCTTCACGTTCAAGCTCCGGAATCTCGTGGATCCGTGGAATGTGGGGAACCGCCTCACGATGGTGGCCGTCGCAATAGACACGGAGGAGGGTGGGGACGAGGAGCTCAGGCGCAACGCGAACGCGCTGCTCGAGCGCCCGTCGGAATATCAGGTTTTCGCTGCGGGCGAGACCGTACAGGTGATAGACGAGGAATCCGAGCCCCTCGACGTAGGTGCGGTCGTCGTGACCGACGTCGTGAACAACACGATTCGCATCTCGATTCCCATAAAGTCGATAGACGGGGCCGCCTCGGACTGGCGCTTCACGGCGGCCGCGGGACTCCAGGACGACTATGGTGCGGGGGGTCTGGGCGATTTCCGCGAGGTCAAGGCCAAGCCTGAGGAGTGGCGCGGCGGCGGCGGAGACGACCTCGCCATAGACCCGAACATCTACGACATCGTCGTCCCGACGCCGCGCAAGATACTCGGTATCTTCCGCAGAAGCGCGCGGTCGCAGGCCGAGATCCTGGGTGGATACAGCCTCGAGAAGGGCAAGCTCGTGACGCTTCCCGCTCTCGAGATCGAGTGACGGACAGGCGCACCATGAAACGGAGGAGATTCGGATGACACGCGGAGTCTGTCTTGTCACCATCGTTCTACTTGCGCTGCTGCCTGCCGGCGCCTGCGTCGCGGCCGGGTCAGCACCGACGGCAGTCGACGGGGGAGTGGCATTCTCGTTCGAGGCGCCGGGCGCCGGCACAGTCCACCTTGCCGGCGAGTTCAACGCGTGGGACTCGGAGTCGCACCCGATGTCCGACGACGACGGGGACGGCGTTTGGGAAATCGTCATCGAGCTACAGCTCGGGAGGACCTACGAGTACAAGTTTGTCGTGAACGGCGGCGAGTCGTGGCGGGAGGACCCTCTCAATGACTTCACGGTCGATGACGGTCATGGTGGTGTCAACACCGTGTTGTCGATCACAGAGGACGGCAACGTCGTGCTCGGAGCGCTCGGCGGCGGAGAGCCGGTGGTCCACGAGCCGATCGTGGGCGAGCTGCCCTCCCTGGGGCGGCCGCTGAACGTGGCGATCATCTGGCATCAGCACCAGCCGAAATACCTGCGCGACCTCGAGACGGGGGAATACGCAGAGCCCTGGGTCCGCATGCACGCGATCAAGGACTACTACGACATGGTGGCGATCCTCGAGGACTATTCCGAGATTCACTTCACCGTCAACCTGACGCCGGTCCTGCTAACGCAGCTGCAGAACGTGATCGACGGCTACGAGAGCGGCGGAGGGACCGACCGGTATCTCAGGG
>JAUWRQ010000338.1 GCA_030610515.1 Candidatus Eiseniibacteriota bacterium
CCACTTGACTCCGGGCCTCCTTCTTGCTAGAGTAAGAGTAGTCTTACTTTGTAAGGAGAGTCATGCTTACACCGCGTGCGGTCGACTACCTGGAGACGATCTACCTACTGTCGCTCCGAAACGACACAGTCGGAGTGTCGCAGGTCGCCGCGGAGCGCGACGTCACCATCCCGACAGCTCGCGCCGCAGTGGGCCGCCTCAAGGAAGGCGGCTTCTGTCGTCAGGAGCGTTACGGCAAGATCATCCTGACCGAGAAGGGCCGGGTGCGCGCCGAGGCGGTCTACGGAACACACAGGGCGCTCTTCCGTTTCATCCACGACGTCCTGGGCGTGGACACGGAGACCGCTGACAACGAGGCGTGCCAGCTCGAGCACGGGCTCTCCCTCGACACGAAGACCAGACTCGTCGAGTTCATGGACTCGAACCCGACGCTCGCGGAGGCGCCGCCGCACGAGAGGTAGGCAGCAGTGGAGCGCATCATTCTCATTGGCATTCTCTTGGCCGCCGTCGCGGGGATGGTCATCATGCTGCGCCGTTCGTTCACGAGGTCGACCGAGACCGGCGGATGCGCCGGCTGTCCGATGGCTGGTGGGTGCGAGGGACAGACACCCCAAGACTCCGGCGGGATCCAGGGCGCCTGTGAATCCTGGGGCGTCGATGAATCCCTTGGTGTCGGCACACGCGCGGGCGCTGGTGCGTCCCCGGATCCCGGAAAGGGCGCAACATCGTGAGCGCACAAACCTTACCACTCGCGGTTCTCCAGCCCGGCGACTCGGCCACGGTGGTCGACGTTCTCGGACACGGCGCGTTCAGGAGGAGACTCTTGGACATGGGGTTTATCAAGGGCGCTCGTGTGAGCGTCATCAAGTGCGCTCCTCTCATGAACCCCATCGAATACAGCGTCGGCGACGCGCACGTGACGCTCAGAAGAAAAGAGGCCATGCATATCGTCGTGGAGAGCACGGCGAGCCGCGGGCCGGGCAGGGGACTCGGGTGCGGACGCGGCGGTCGCGGCGGTCGCGGCTTCGGGCCAGGGAGGGGCAAGAGACGTAGATGGTGGAGAAGAGGCACCTCCGAATAGCCCTCGCGGGCAATCCCAATTCAGGCAAGACCTCGGTCTTCAACGCGATGACAGGCGCCCGGCAGAAGGTGGGAAACTGGCCGGGCGTTACGGTCGAGAAGAAAACGGGCACGCTGTCGCATCGCGGCTACGAGATCGAGATCATCGACCTTCCCGGAACATACAGTCTCACGGCCTACTCGGTCGAGGAACGCGCCGCCCGCTCGTTCATCGTGGACGAGAAGCCCGACGTCGTCATCCACGTCGTCGACGCGGGCAACCTCGCGCGGAACCTCTACCTGACCGTCCAGCTCCTGGAGTTGGGCGTCGACCTCGTTCTCGATCTGAACATGTGGGACGAGTTCGAAGCCTCGGGGGCCAAGCTCGACCAGGAGAAGCTCCACCGCATGATAGGGACGCCGATAGTCCCCACCGTGGCCAGCCGCGGCGAGGGCATTTCCGAGCTCCTCGACGCCGCCGTAGACCTCGCCGAGGAAAAGGAGGAACACCACCGACACGTCCCCATCTCCTACGGCCCACACGTCAACGACATGGTCCGCAACCTCGTCGGGGTCCTTGAGAACGAAGGCGTCGCGGCCGGAGACGCGCCGGTCAGGTGGGCCGCGATCAAGCTTCTCGAGCGCGACCCGGAGGTCGCCAAGCTCACGACAGGAGCCGATACGCCGGGAGCGGCGGCGGTCCGCGCCGCGGTCGAGCGCGCGACCAGGCACATCGAGAACGCCACCGGCTCCGACGCCGAGAAGGTCATATCGGAGGGGCGCTACGGATACATAGAGGGCGCGCTACGGCAGGCTCTGACCGAGCACACCTCCGACAGGATGGAGGTGTCCAGGAGAATAGACGAGGTCCTGACGAACCGTTTCCTGGGATACCCCGTGTTCCTCTTCTTGATGTGGGCGCTCTTCCAGATGACGTTCCGCCTGGGCACCTACCCGATGACCTGGATAGACACGTTCGTAGCGTGGCTGAGTTCCTCGCTCGCGAACGTCCTCCCAGAATCCCTCATCTCATCGCTGCTCGTCGACGGGATCGTGGGAGGAGTCGGATCCGTGATCATCTTCCTCCCGAACATTCTCATCCTCTTCCTGGGTGTGGCGTTTCTCGAGGACTCCGGATACATGGCGCGGGCGGCCTTCCTGATGGACCGCCTCATGCACAGCCTCGGCCTGCATGGGAAATCGTTCATTCCCATGCTGATGGGGTTCGGGTGCACGGTGCCCGCCATCATGGCGACGCGGACGCTCGAGTCGCGCCGCGACCGGCTGCTGACGGTGTTACTGGTCCCGCTCATGTCGTGCAGCGCGAGGCTCCCGGTCTACCTGCTGATCGCGGGCACGTTCTTCGCGGAGCGGGCGGGTTCGGTGGTCTTCGCGATGTACATCATCGGCGTCGTGATCGCGATGCTTGTCGGGCGGCTCTTCGCAGCAACCATCTTCAGGAGCTCGCCGGCGCCCTTCGTCA
>JAUWRQ010000179.1 GCA_030610515.1 Candidatus Eiseniibacteriota bacterium
AACAGCAAGCCGATCACCAAGTTCTTCCAGGCGTACATCAGGGGCACCTACGTCCCGGACGGAACCGTGGGCGTCCCGCCAAACGGTGGTACTGACGGGATCGGCGGTCCCTACACGTACGACTACTCCTACGGCAGCGTCATCGGATGGGCCGGTTCTCCCATCGGCGATGACGGTGTTGAACTCCCCGTCTACTCCAACAGCCCCGACGTCATCGTCAACGACAACTGCCCGGACTGGTACGCCGACGAGGTCGAGAACCCTGACATCTGGTCGTGGGCGTCCTTCACATTCGAGGATGGCCCGCTCAGTGGCTACGCATACGCGTACGAGCTGGGCGCCGGCATCTGGCTCGACAACCTTATCTACAAGTCGTTCTTCATGACGTTCGATCTGTCGCAGTTCACAAACGAGGCCGACAGGAAGATGCTCATCCAGGACGCCGTCGACTGGTTCGGCACGCCCACGGTAATCGACGAGCCCGGAGACGAAGTGTCTATCGTCCGCTCCTCGCTCTCGCAACACCGTCCGAACCCGTTCAATCCGACCACGACGATCGCCTACAGCATCGCGCAGCCGGGCGACGTCCTTCTCGAGATCTACAACGTCGCCGGACAGAAGATGCGGACGCTGGTTGATGAACGCAGATCGTCCGGTTCCCATGAAGTGGTGTGGAATGGAAGGAACGACCGCGGCGAGTCTGTTGGAAGCGGGATCTACTTCTACCGGATCACGTCGGAGGAGTTCACGTCAACGAGAAAGATGATCCTCCTCAAGTAGCACAGCACAGAGGGGAATGGAGGGACACGCATGAGAGCGACAGTGGTGGCAGTGACGATGGTGTTTCTCGCAGTTGTGTCGGCCCCGGCCGACGTCGGCGTGCTCTCGATCGAAGAGCCGGACATGTCCGAGGTCATAGACAGGACGCTCACGCCGTCGGGGACCGTTAAGAACTTCGGTGTTTCGGAAGTGACGGCGAGCTTCGACGTCACATGCGATATCGTCGATGAGTCGATGGTCACAGTCTACACAAGTACGGTGGCCCATTCGGGCACGATCGCCGCAGGCGCCACGGACGTGGTGACGTTCGTGGACGCGTGGCTACCGACCGAGTTGGGTACGTACACCGTCACCATGACAACGTTCCTGGCCGGCGACGCGAACCCCGGGAACGATTCGCTCGAGATCGAGACCGAGATCGCGGAGCACTACGGGACCGGCGGCCCGGACGAGATGGGGTACGAGTGGATAGACAGCCGCGAGCCCGGCGGTCCCGTGTACGACTGGATCGAGATTAGCGAGACCGGAACGTCCACGATCATGTACGGCGTCCCGAGTTTCGCAGGCGACGAGAATTTCTCGGAGCCGATCCCGTTCGGGTTCAGCTTCCCGTTCTACGGGATCGACAGAACCTACATGTACGTCGATACGAACGGTGAGATCCTGCTGGCCGACAACGGCTGGTACGAGCCCTACCCGGACTCGGATTGGGACAGCGATGGCTTCTTCTTCAACTACGTCTACCCCATCCCCGGTTTCACGCAGATGCCGGCGCTCGTGGCCCCTCTCTGGGATGACATCAAAGCGATCGAGGGAACGGGTGACACCTACTTCCAGACCTTCGGTTAGGCTCCCAATCGGTACTGTGTCGTCGAGTGGCACGACTTCACGTTCGGCCACGGTACGGTCGAGGAGATGACGCTGACGTTCGAGGTCATCTTCCACGAGAACGGCGACATGATCTTCCAGTACCAGGACGTGGTGCTCGGACAGACCGGCACCAACGCTCCTCACGACGAAGGCCGCAGCGCGACGGTCGGCATTCAGAATGATACGGCCGACATCGGCCTCTGCTACGTGCGGGAGATCGTCGTGAGCGGTCAGTACCAGGGCATCGAGCCTCCCGGCAACTTCCTCGAGGATGAGCTCGCGATCCGATTCTTCATAGACGTCGACGAGCAGGCGCCCGCATTCGTGTACGATGAGATAGGCAACACGTTCGACACGACGCCGGGGACGTCCATAACCATCACCGACGCCTCCGGAGTGGCCACCGATTCCCTCTACTACAACCACGGCGAGGGCTGGCAGGCCGTGACGCATGCGAGCTTCGATGCGCCCAACACCTACAACTACGTGCTCCCGGAGGTTCCCGCCAGCACGGAGCTTCAGTACTACTTCGCCGCAACCGACGGCGCACCGGCAGGCAACAGAGGAACGCTGCCGGCGGGCGCCCCCGGTGAGTATTACTCCATCCGGATGCTCCCCACGAACGGCGTTGAAGCGCTGCTGGCCCATGCCGGCACGGTCCCAGGCTACCAGGACTACCAGAACATCGAGTTCCCGAAGTTCGTCATGGCACTGGACGCCGCGGACGTGGTCTACGACACCTACAACTGGGAGGAGTACGAGCAGTACGCCTTCCCGGAGAGCTATAGCACCATCTTCGCCTACGGCAACAGCATGGGTTCCGGCGCCGAGTCAGACACGCTCTCGGCCGCGCTCATCGACTTCTTCAACAGCGGCACGACGGGGAACCCCAAGAATCTGTTCCTGGCGTCGGACAACTTCGGGAGCGCGCAGCACGCGCTCGGATACCTGAGGCCGATGAAGAAGTTCTACAGGGGATACTTGAGAGCCCTCTACGTCCCCGACGGAACCGTGGGCGTCCCGCCGAACGGCGGCACGGATGGGATCGGCGGTCCCTACACGTACGACTACTCCTACGGCAGCATCATCGGATGGGCCGGTTCTCCCATCGGCGATGACGGTGTTGAGCTTCCAGTCTACTCCGACAGCCCGGACGTCATCGTCAACGATTCGTGTCCGGAGTCCTACTGGGACGAGGTTTCGAACCCCGAGCTCTGGTCGTGGGCTTCCTTCACGTTCCAGGACGGCCCGTACGGCGGGTATGCATACGGGTACGAGCTGGGCGCCGGCATCTGGCTCGACAACCTCATCTACAAGGCGTTCTATCTGACATTCGATCTGTCGCAGTTCACGAACGACGCCGACATCCGGATGCTGGTCCAGGACGCGGTGGACTGGTTCGGCACATCCACGGGGGTCGACGAACCCGGGGACGAGGTCTCTGCCATCCGCTCCACGCTCTCGCAAAACCGACCGAACCCGTTCAATCCGACGACCACGATCGCCTACAGCATCTCGGAGCCCGGGGATGTTCTCCTGGAGATCTACAACGTCGCCGGACGGAAGATGAGAACGCTGGTCGATGAGCGCAGGCCGTCCGGTCCCCACGAGGTCGTGTGGAACGGAAGGAACGACTGCGGTGAGACTGTCGGAAGCGGCATCTACTTCTACCGGATCACGTCGGAGGACTTCACGTCCACGCGGAAGATGATTCTGCTCAAGTAGCGCTGGATGCTCAAGTGGCGCGGCGGCGCGCCGGCACTCAAGAGAAGGCCCCGGCCGATTAGGCCGGGGCCTTGCTCGTGCTGGTCCGCGCCCTCGCCTGGGCCAACAAAGAAGAGGGGCCCCGGCGAGTCGTGCGGAGCCCCTCATCATCTCTGCGAAGTCTGTGGTGGACAGTGTGGTGGAGGCGGCGGGAGTCGAACCCGCGTCCGAAAGCGGTTCCGCGCGGACCTCTACATGCTTAGCCCGATGTTTCGATCTCGCCGTCCCTGCCTCCGACGGGCGGGATGCAGGGTCGGCCAGCCACCGTAAAGAGTTCGCCTCCTCACCCAGCGGCAAAGATCGGAGACTATCCCGCGTTAAGGACGCCCCAATCCCGACCCCACGGGCAAAACCGGGTGGGACGCGTCTGCTCTATTTAGCAGACGTATGCCGGCTGATAGTCGGCAGTTGAAAAGTCCCCGTTTGTTTTACGAGCCAACGGGACCTCGACATGCCATCCGCGTTTCTCTCGCCCCCGTCGAAACCGGATCGCCCCCATTTCCACATGTCAATGATCGGTGCACTGAGAGGCGCCTGTGAGGCGACTCCCGAGCGCAATACCAATTTACCGCTGTCACGGCGACGAGTCAAGGCGCGCAGGCGAGTCGCGAGAGCCCCCGCGCGACTCGCCCCTGTGTCCTGGGTTCTCGAAGTGGTCGGCAGAAGGTGGCTTCGGACCGCTCAGTC
>JAUWRQ010000238.1 GCA_030610515.1 Candidatus Eiseniibacteriota bacterium
CTCGGAGTCGAAGTAGACGTGTCTCCCATCAGAGGACCACGTCGGCGTGCCGTCCGCTCTCCCCTCGGTCGTCAGAGGGCGCGGAGCCCCTCCCTCTGCCGAGACGGTCCACAGGTTGTGCTGGGACGCGTAGCAGAGCGTCCTTCCATCCGGAGACCACACGGGGCGCTTGTGGTCCCACAGCCCGTGCTCGTCACCGGTCAGGATCGTTGTGCTGGATGGATCGGAGAGCTCGGCCACCCAGATACGCAGGTCTCCGGACTCCAACGCTCTCGAGAACGCGATTCGCTCGCCGTCCGGCGAGATCGCTGGATACCGGGCTCCCTCGACCAGCAGAGTGGCCCCTCCACCCAGCTGCCCCACCTTCCAGATCGACGCCCGGCCGCTTCTGTCCGAGACGAAGGCGAGGGCGCTTCCATCCGGGAACCAGGTCGGGCTGCGATCGGCGGCCGGGTGGTCAGTGATCGGGCTGGTTCTCTCTCCGCGTACATCGGTCACATACACGTCGAGATTGCCGGACGAGTTGGATGTGTA
Organism: Candidatus Eiseniibacteriota bacterium; assembly: GCA_030610515.1. Classification (GTDB taxonomy): domain Bacteria; phylum Joyebacterota; class Joyebacteria; order Joyebacterales; family Joyebacteraceae; genus WJLY01. Next base: position 535 of record JAUWRQ010000238.1, read on the forward strand.
AGTGATCCGCGCCCCGTCCGGCGAGATCTCGGCGTCGCCCTCCCAGCCCTCCGCCGCCGTCACCTGGAGCGGTCTGCCGCGGGGAACCGACTCGTCGCGCACTCCCCTCGTCGCGACCCACACAGCGGTGAGAACAGCCAAGAGGATCACGGCGGGGAGCGCCACGCGCAGCATCACCCTCTCCCGTCTCGTCGTGAAGCGCCACGCCTCCGTGCCCGATGTCTCGGTGATCTCGATGCGTCGTGTCAGCGTCCTCAGGTCCTCGAGCATCTCGCCTGCGCTCTGGTAGCGCTTCCCGGGGTCTTTGTCGAGGGCCTTGCGAACGATCCGGTCGAGTTCGGGAGGAGCGCCCTCGCCTAGGGCCACGAGAGGCTCCGGCTCCGAGTTCAGAATCGAGTAGATCACGGCTTGGTCGTACTCGCCCGCGAACGGCCGCCGGCCGGTCAGCATCTCGTAGAGGACGACGCCCAGCGACCAGACGTCGGTGCGGTGGTCGACCTCGCGGCCCTGCGCCTGCTCCGGCGACATGTACGCGGTCGTGCCAGGCACACTGCCACGTATCGTCAGGCCCGACAGTCCGGCGAGCTTCGCCAGCCCGAAATCGACGATGCGAACGCCCTCCGGCGTCGGGAGCATGATGTTGCCTGGCTTGATGTCTCGATGAATGATGCCTTCCGCGTGGGCGGCTCTGAGGCCACGGGCAACGAGCGAGGCGATCCGAATGGCCTCGCCGACGGGAAGCGCCCCCTGTTGGACCTTGTCCTTGAGGGTCCCGCCATCGTAACAGGCCATGCAGATGAAGATCTGGCCGTCCGGCGTCTCGTCGACCTCGTGGATCGTGCAGATGTTCGGGTGTTCGATGGCTGAGATCGCTCGCGCCTCGTGGAGGAAACGCTCCTTCGTTGCGTGGTCGCGAATGAGATCGGGCGGCAGGAACTTGAGGGCGACGGTGCGCCCGAGCCTCGTGTCCTCGGCTCGGTAGACGATTCCCATTCCCCCCACGCCGATTTCCTCGAGAACCCTGTAGTGAGAGACTGTCTTGCCGATCATGGACCAGACCGCCTGAGTACGACGAGCGTCATGTCGTCGGCCTGTGGCTGCCCCGCGGCGTGCTGCCTGACCGTTTGCAGGATACTGTCGATGAGAACGCAGGCCGACTCTCCCGCGTGGTCTCTGAGGAGTCCGAGCAGCCGCTCCTCGCCGAACTCCTCGTCGAGCTCGTTGAACGCCTCCGTTATGCCGTCCGAGTAGATGATGATCGTGTCCAGAGGTTCGACGGTGATCGTGGCTTCCTCGTAGAGGGCATCTTCCAGGAAACTCAGCACGAGCCCGCCCGGCTCAAGCCGACGAAGCTCCCCGCTACCGCTCACGAGTATCGGTCTCTCGTGCCCGGCGTTGGCGTACAGAAACGTGTGCTCTCGGGCATCGAGCACTCCGTAGAAGAAGGTCGCGAACCTGTTGACGTCGGTGCTCCTGTGGAGAAGCTTGTTCGACCGCTCGAGGCACTTCCTCGGCCGAGGATCCACGAGAACCTGCCCACGAACGGTGGCCTGCAGATTCGCCATGAGGAGCGCAGCCGGCAGCCCCTTACCCGAGACATCGCCGAGGCAGACAGACAGCCGGCTCTCGTCGACCTCTATGAAGTCGAAGCAGTCTCCACCGACCTCGCGGGCAGGGATGCTCGTCCCGGCGATATCGTAGCCCTTGAGGCTCGGGTGTGAATCCGGTAGGAGTCCGCCCTGGATCTCGGACGCCAGCTGGAGCTCCTGTCTGACACGAAGCAGAGCCTGCTCCTCCTCGTGAAGCCGGGCGTTCTCCACGACCTGTGCGGACTGAGCGGCGATGATCGAAAGGAGACGCTGATCATCCTCGTCGAACCCGCCGGCCGAGCGTTTGTTGTAGGCGGTGACGACACCTATCAGGTTGGATTCAACCAGGAGAGGCACGCAGAGGAGGGACCGTACGGAGTCGTGCCACTCCACTCCGGTGAACCTGTTGTCGATTCGGGGCTCGTTCGCGAGGAGTGGACGCTTGTTGAGCATCATCCACCCAAGTACCGCGTCCTTGGCGTGGAATGCCGGATGGCTGGATGAGCCCTCGGAGGCGCGTACGAGGGTTCGCCCGTGTAGCTCGCTGCCTGCATCACGCTGGAGAAGCGCGACGGCTCCCTGCTCCGCGCCGACCGCCTGCACGGAGCGCCGGATGATGGTCTGCATGATGCGCCCCGAGTCCAAGGACGCACCGATCTCCCGGGCAAGGTCGTTGAGGACGCTGAGTTCCTCCACCGCCCGCCTGAGGAGACGACTCTCCTCCTTTGAGTCTCGCTTCTCCGTGTGCCCGGCGTCGTCCTTCGCCATTCCTGCACTCCTGAGGCAACGATCCATCCCCTACCGGTGGAGCGCGTGACTGCGTCCTAGGCCAACGGTGTGTGCATCGGCTCGTCGATGCGCGAGACGACAATGCAGATGGCTGATTGCAGACAACAGTAGTCTATCATAGTTGGCTCGCATTCACAATCATGGCGGAGCCAGAGAACAGAACTCGCTATGCTTCAGCCAACGAGGGCGCTACAATGGCACTGAACGGTGCTCAGACGGGCCATGGACGATCCTCTCTGAGGGACCACCGATGATCGGCAGGACCATCTCCCACTACAGGATCCTCGAGAAGCTCGGCGAAGGCGGCATGGGTGTCGTCTACAGGGCCGAGGACACCACCCTCAAGAGAACCGTTGCCCTCAAGTTCCTGCCGCCAGAGATGATGCTCGATCCGGACGCCAAGGCGCGGTTCCTTCACGAGGCACAGGCCGCCTCCGCCCTCGAACACCCGAACATCTGCAACATCCACGAGATCGGTGAGACGGAGGACGAGAAGC
>JAUWRQ010000034.1 GCA_030610515.1 Candidatus Eiseniibacteriota bacterium
ACACGTTGCACTCGACATCGTAGAGAGCGTCGGGCTCGACGATCTCGACACCGAGCGACGACGCAGCCTGGTCGGCGGCCTCGGGGTTCGAGTCGGAGCCGACGACGGAGGCGCCCTCGGCGATGAGCTGCCGTGCGAACTCCGTCCCGCCTCGCCCGAGACCTTGCACGGCGACCGTGAGACCGCGGAGCGCGGGCTCCATACCGGCCTCCTCAAGACACGCCTTGAGGCCCGCGAGCGCACCGTGCGCCATGATGGGCGACGGGTCGCCGCACCCCCCGTAGGCGGAGTGCAGACCCACGACGTGTTCGGTCTCGAGTCTGATGCACTGCATGTCCTCGACGTCGGTGCCGAGGCCCTGTGACGTGATGTAGCGCCCGTTCAGACTATCGATGTGCCGCCCGAGCGCGCGGAAAAGAAGCTCTGTCTTGTCCTTCTGCGGGTCACCCATGATGACCGCGGCTCCCCCGCAGAAGTTCAGACCCGCGGCGGCGGCCTTGTAGGTCATCCCTTTGGAGAGACGCAGAGCGTCCTCGAGCGCCTCTTCTTCGCTCCCGTACTGGCGCATGCGCGTGCCGCCGATCGCGGGCCCCAGGACCGTGCTGTGGATGGCCACGATGCCGCGCAGTCCCGCCGCCTCGTCGAAGGCGAAGGACACCTGCTCGTGGTCGGACTCGCCGAGCGCCTCGAAGATTTCCATCGGGAACCTCCGCCCGGGCTTCGCCGGGTCAGTCTCTCCTGTCGGGCCGGTCCGTCGCTGCAGGCCGGTCCCGCGTCCCGGATCAGTCCTTCTTCCTGGACCAGCCGGGCTTCCTCTTCTCGAGGAACGCCTTGATGCCTTCCCCCGCTTCTCCCAGACCGAAGCAGAGACCGAACGCCTCAGACTCGTAGAAGCCGCCGGTCTCTACGTCGGTGTTCGCCCCCCTGTTGACGCACGCCTTGACTAGCGATATGGCCGCCGGTCCGCGCTCCAGAATCGTGAGGGCGAGCTCCTTGGCGACGTCCAGCAGCCCTTCGGGTTCCACTACCTTCGTCACGAGGCCGTACTGGAGAGCGGTCTCCGCATCAATCGGATCTCCGACCATCAGCATTTCCTTCGCGCGACCGAACCCGACAAGGCGCGGCAGTCTCTGCGTTCCGGCGAACCCGGGCGTCAAGCCCAGCTTGACCTCGGGCTGGCCCATCTTCGCCTTGGTCGACGCGATTCTGATGTCGCAGGCCATCGCCAGCTCGAGCACACCACCCAGCGCGAACCCGTTGATCGCAGCGATGACGGGCTTCGTGAGGTTCTCGATGCGGGAGAAGGTCTCCTGCCCGAGCCTGGAGACGGCACGCGCGGTCATGCCGCTCGCGTCCGACAGCTCGCCTATGTCGGCTCCCGCGACGAACGCCTTCCCGGCACCGGTGACGACGACGGCGGCCACACCGTCGTCCTTTTCGAGCTCGCGCATCGCTTCGTTGATTTCGCTCATCGTCGTCGTGTCCAGCGAGTTGAGCGCGTCAGGACGATCGACGGTCAGAATGGCCAGTAGCCCGTCCCTCTCTATCGAGATGTTCTTGAATCCCACTTCTCAGTCCCTCCGTTGGACGCTCCGGGGCGAAGCCCCGCAAGAACCATCGTCAGCGGCAGATCCGGTCGTCGACCGTCTCGGGATACGTCTTCGCTTCCTCCTCACCCTCGAGCACCCTGAGGCACCCGAGCGCGAGCGCTCTGAGCTCGTCCTCACCCGGCAGAACGATGACGCGCCCCAGAAAGCCGACCGTGTCGGCAATGCGGCCGACGATCGTCTCGGATTTCGCAATACCGCCCGTGAGCACGATGGCGTCGAGGTCATCCCCCAGAACAACGGCCATCGCACCTATCTCCTTGGCGGTCTGATAGATCATGGCGTCGAGAACCGCCTCGGCCGCAATATCCCCGCTCCGGGCCCGTTCCAGCGCGTCGATGGCGTTGTTCGTGCCCAGGTACGCCGTCAGCCCTCCGCCACCCACGAGCTTCCTCATGATCTCGGCCTCGGAGTGCTTCCCCGAGAAGCACATCTTCACGAGGTCGACGGTAGGAAGTGTCCCCGCACGGTCCGGCGTGAACGGCCCGGCCGAGAGACCGTTTGTGACGTCTACCATCCTGCCGTTCCTGAGGGCGCAGAGCGTGATGCCTCCCCCCAGATGCGCCACGATGAGGTTCACGTCGCGCACGCTTTTCCCAAGCTCGGCGGCGGCCGTGCGCGCGGTCGCCTTGATGTTCAACGCGTGCGCGAGGCTCGTGCGCTCCATCTCCGGGATACCCGAGTACCGAGCGACGGGGTCCATCTCGTCTACGCACGGCGGGTCGACGATGAACGCCTCGAGCCCGTGATCCCACGCGATGCCGTAGGCCAGGACGGCGCCCAGATTCGCGACGTGCGGTCCCTGCACCTCGCTCCTCGCGTCCGCGACCATCTCCGCGTTGACGCGATAGGTCCCACTCACGGTCGGCCTGAAGAGCCCTCCGCGTCCGACCACCGCGGTCAGCGAGTGTAGCGAGACGCCGTGGTCGGCGAGGAACTCGAGGATGGCCTCCTTGCGGTACTCGTACTGGTCCCACACGCGCTCGAACCTCCCGAGTTCGAGCTCGGTGTGCTCGACGACTCCCTCGTAGACGCACCTGTCGCCCTCGAAGACGGCAAGCTTCGTCGAGGTGCTGCCCGGGTTCAGGACCAGGATCCGCTTTGTCAGTGCGCTGGCTTCGGTCATCGTCACGCTCTCCAGGGCCGCCGGGCGCCGCGTCGGCGCGCTCCACTTCGCGCACACGACCAGCTAGGGGTGCACCGTCGGCTAGTAGCCTCTGTCCTTGTAGATCTCGCGCTGGATGATGTACTTCATGATCTCGGCGGTCCCTCCGCCGATCGTCATGAGGCGGGCGTCCCGCGCGAGCTGCTCCGTCCTGTTCTGCTTCGTGTACCCGTCGCCACCCGTTACCTGCAGCGCCTCGTACGTGATCTCCTGAGCCGCGTCCGTGGCGAAGAGCTTCGCCGCCGCACCCTGCCTCGTTGCGGGCAGCCCCATGTCGATGCGGCGCGCGGCCTGGAGCGTCATGAGCCTGGCCGCGTCGAGCTTCGTCGCCATCTCGGCGATCTTGAAGGAGATGCCCTCAAACGCCCTGATCTCCCGCCCGAACTGCGTTCGCTCCACGGAGTGCTTGATGGCGATCTCGAATGCCGCGCGCGAGTAACCGACGGCTCCAGCGGCCAAGGACGTGCGCTCGGTGTCCAGCTCGTCCATGAGAACGGCGAAGCCCCTGTTCTCCTCGCCCACCATGTGGCTTGCCGGGACGCGGACGCCGTCGAACTTGAGATGCGAAACCCTGGCACCGCGCATTCCCATGAGCTCGTGGTCCTCGACCACGCTGAAACCCGGCCACGACGTCTCGACCACGAACGCGCTCATGCCCTTGCGGGCCTTGACGGACGGGTCGGTGATGGCAAACACAAGGATGTAGTCCGCCTGGCTCCCGTTCGTGATGAAGCGCTTCTCGCCGGTGATGACGTACTCGTCGCCGTCCTTCACTGCCTGTGTCTTCATGCCGGCGGTATCGGAGCCGACGTCCGGTTCCGTTATGCCGATGGCGCCGATCTTCTCTGCACGAACGATCGGGGTGAGATACTTCTCCTTCAGTGCGTCGGACCCAAACTTGAATACGGGCGGCGCGAAGTAGACCGAGGTCACGCCCCTCGAGACGTCGACCACGGGCGACACGGCCGAGATTTCCTCGGCGATGATGGTCTCCCAGACCATGCCCTTGCCCGTCCCGCCGTACTCCTCGGAGATCAGCGCTCCCATGTACCCAGCCTGCCCCACCCTCCTCAGAACCTCCCGGGGATACTCGGCGGTCCGCTCGATCTCGTCGGCGTGCGGCGCTATCTCTCTCTCGGCGAACGCCTTCACTTCCTCGCGGAACAGGTTCTCCTCTTCGGTGTACAGGACACTCAGCATGTCGGTTCCTTTCCCTGAGCGGGCTAGACCTCAGCCGCCCTATTCAGCGGGCTCGACCTCCACCATGGTCTCAGACGTCCCGACGGAGTCACCGGCCGAGACGTTCACCGCCTTGACCACGCCGTCGAGCGGAGAGCGCACCTCATTCTCCATCTTCATGGCCTCGACGATGACAAGGCTTTGCCCCGCCGAGACCTCCTCGCCCTCGGAGACGAGCACCTTGACGACCGAGCCGGGCATCGGGGCCTTGATGATGCCGCTTCCACCAGCTCCCCCACCCGCTCTCCCGACCGACTCGTCCTCCGCCGTCCCCACGTCCAGGTCCAGCCGGTGCCCGTCGACCCACACGACGAGCCCGCCGTCACGCGCAGCAACCCGCGCCGTCCGGGACTCTCCGTCGACGATCATCGAGATGACCCCACCCGGGACCTGCGACCAGTCGACCTCGTACTTGCGCTCGCCTATGACGACTCGCGCGTGGGGCGGCTTGCCCTCGACCCTGACTGCGTACTTCTCACCCGCTACGGAGAACTCGTACTCCAATGCGTCTCCTTCCGGACCGCATGGACGCCGCCACAGGCGGCGCAACGCGATCCCTTCGACCAGAGCCGGCGTGGCGCGGGCCGGCTCCGGTCACGACGTCTCCCGCCCGATGCTCCAGCCACCGAGCGTGTCCCATGGCGAAAGCTCCCGGCGCCTGCCGGCGACCCGCCTCCCCACCTCCGCCGAGAGGGAGAGGGCCCCCGCGATGAGGGCCGCGTGGACGACGTCATCGTCCGGGCCGTCGGCGTGCCGGTTAGCCATGTGCTTCTCAATGAAATCGGTCTGCGTCTCGCCCGCGGCGAACGCGTCGCTCGCGATGATCTCGCGCAGATAATCGATCGTCGTCGCTATGCCGAGGATGGCAAACTCGGAGAGCGCTCGCAGCATCCTGAGCCTCGCGGCCTCGCGGTCGGCAGCGTGCACGATGAGCTTCGAGAGGATCGGGTCGTAGTGGACCGGAACCTCCCATCCCTCGTAGATGCCGCAATCGTGCCGGACCCCCGGACCTGCGGGCTCGAGCAGACTCAGTATCTTGCCCGACGAAGGCAGGAAGCCGTTGGCCGGGTCCTCGGCGTAGATGCGGCATTCGATGGCGTGGCCGCGCTGCATCAGGTCGTCCTGCGTGATGTCGAGCTTCTCGCCCGACGCGATGAGGATCTGCTCGCGCACGAGGTCGATCCCCGTCACGAACTCCGTCACCGGATGCTCGACCTGGATGCGCGCGTTGACCTCGAGGAAGTAGAAACTCCCGTCCTCGTCGAGCAGGAACTCAACCGTGCCCGCGTTCGCGTAACCCACGGCGCGCGCCACCTTGACCGCCGTCTCCCCCATCCGCGCGCGCAGGTCCGAGTCGACCGCGGTAGAGGGAGATTCCTCAACGATCTTCTGGTGACGGCGCTGGATCGAGCACTCGCGCTCGAAGAGATGAACGACGTTCCCGTGCTCGTCGGCCAGGATCTGGAACTCTATGTGGCGCGGCCGCTCGATGAGCTTCTCGACGTAGACCGTGTCATCGCCGAACGCCGACTTCGCAACGCGCCGCGACGTCTCGATGGCGTTCATCAGGTCGCCTTCCGAGCGGACGACCTGCATTCCCTTGCCGCCTCCGCCCGCGGACGCCTTCACGAGCACGGGGTAGCCTATTTCGTTGGCCTTCTCGAGGCATTCGTCGTCGCTGTCGGGGGCTCCGAGCATGCCGGGGATGATGGGAACGTCCTCCGCCAGCATCGTCTCGCGCGAGCGGATCTTGTCGCCCACGAGATGAAGCGCTTTCGATGACGGGCCAATGAACTTGAGACCTTCATCCTCGCACCGCTTCGCGAACTGCCAGTTCTCGGCGAGGAAGCCGTAGCCGGGGTGTATGGCGTCCGCGCCCACCTTCCGAGCCGCGGCGATGACGGCCTCGATGTCGAGGTAGCTCTCGAGCGCCGGCGCCGGGCCGATGCGCACGGCCTCGTCGGCCTCGAGCACGTGGAGGGACACACGGTCCGCGTCCGAGTAGACTGCGGCCACCGGGATGCCCATATCGCGGCAGGCTCTCGCGACCCGCACCGCTATCTCTCCGCGGTTGGCTATCAGGATCTTCTTCATGCGAGTCCGTTCTCGTTTGGCCCGGCTCCGAGACCGTCGCGTCCCACGCTGCGGAATCCGGCCGCAGCAGGCGGGAAAACGGCCCGAAATGGGCGTTGTCAACCTCTAGACCTTGACCCAGCGGGGCTTTCGTTTCTCGAGGAAGGCCGTCATGCCCTCCCGGCCCTCTTCCGACGCCCTGACCTCGGCGATGACCTTCGCCGTGTGTGCCTTGGCCTCCTCGAGCGGCATCTCGTAGACGCTGTCGATGAGCTCCTTGCACACCCGGAGCGCCTCGGGCCCGCTCGAGATGATGCGCCGGGTGATCTTCGCGACTTCCTCGTCGAGCGCGTCGTGCGGGGCCACGGCGTTCGCAAGCCCCAACCTGAACGCCTTCTCCGCCGTCATCCGCTCGCCCGTAAGAAAGAACTCGCGGCACGCTCCCGGCCCGGCGCGCATGATGACGTAAGGCGAGATGCACGCCGGCACGAGGCCGATCTTGACCTCGGAGAGGCTGATGACGGCCCGGTCCGATGCCACGACGATGTCGTTCGCAGCCATGAGCCCCGCGCCGCCGCCTATCGCGTATCCGTTGACGCGAGCGATCGTCGGCTTCTTGAGTCTGTGGATGAGCTCCATCACGTCGGAGATGACCATGCCGTCGGCCACGTTCTCCTCGAACGTGTAGGTCGCGGTCTTCTTCATGTAGTTAAGGTCCGCGCCGGCGCAGAACGAGTCGCCCTCTCCCGTGATCACCACGACGCGCACCGAGGGGTCGTCGTCATACGCGCGGTAGACCTCGAGAAGCTCCCCGAGCATGACGTCGTTGAACGCGTTCTTGACCTCCGGCCGCGAGAGCGTCACGGTCGCCACCTCGTCGGCGACCTTCGTCTTCAGCGTCTTGTACTCGTTCATCTGTCTCCCTACTCTCCCTACATCCTGAAGACGCCGTACTTCTGGTCCGGTATCGGCGCGTTCAGAGACATCGCTATCCCCAGGGCCAGCGCCGACCGCGTGTCCAGGGGATCGATGATGCCGTCGTCCCAGAGACGCGCCGTCGAGTAGTACGCAGCAGCCTCGTTCTCGTAGCGCTCGATGACCGGCGCCTTGAACGCCTCCTGCTCCTCCGGCGTCATCTCGACTCCCTGCCTCTTGAGCTGCCGCATCTTCACGGTCAGGAGCACGTTCGCAGCCTGCTCTCCACCCATCACGCAGATCTTGGCGTTCGGCCACATCCACAGGAGTCTCGGGTCGTAGCCGCGACCGCACATCGCGTAGTTCCCCGCGCCATACGAGCCGCCGACCATGACGGTGAACTTCGGAACATCGGCGTTCGCGACCGCGTGGACCAGCTTGGCGCCGTTACTCGCGATGCCGCCGGCCTCGTACTCGCGCCCTACCATGAACCCGGTGATGTTCTGCAGGAAGACGAGGGGGATCTTCCGCATCGTGCACAATTCGATGAAGTGCGCGCCCTTGAGGGCGCTCTCAGAGAAAAGCACCCCGTTGTTCGCGAGTATGCCCACCGGGTAACCCATGATGCGGGCGAAGCCCGTCACAATGGTGACGCCGTAGAGTTCCTTGAACTCCTGGAAGCGGCTCCCATCGACGATGCGGGCGATGACCTCCCGCATGTCGAACGCCTTCTTGAGATCGGCGGGCACGATGCCGTACAGCTCCTCCGGGTCGTAAGCCGGATCCTCGGGCTCGGACATCTCGAGATCGAAGCGCTTCGGCGCGTCGAGGTTCTCAAT
>JAUWRQ010000010.1 GCA_030610515.1 Candidatus Eiseniibacteriota bacterium
CGCGATGGTCGGACACCCGTCGGGCGAGATGTGGTTCGGCCCGGTGTGATACCTGGCCGTCTCCCATACATTCCAGCCGGGCATCGCCGTGCAGTGCAGCACGATCGTGTCGACGGCCGAGACATCGCGCTCCTCAGCCTCACCGCACGTCGGGAGAACATCCCGGATGTCGTGGATCCAGCGCATGTTCCGTCCTGCCGCCGCCCCGCGGTCGTTACCGGCGGCCCCGGCCTCGTCACGGGCGCGCGGTCGTTGCCGGCGAGCCCATCGCCGCCACGGCCACCATCACCCGGAGCGCATCCCGTGACCACCTAAGCTGTCGACGGCCTCGGGAAGCTCCTCGAATCGGTCGATGACCCGGTCCGCGCTCGAGAGCTCGCCCCGTGAGGCGAACCCCCAGGTGCATCCTATCGCGTGAGTCCCGGCGCGGTTCGCCGCGTCGACGTCGGACCACCTGTCTCCCACCATGACGCTGCGCCCCGCCTCACACGAGACGTTGTCGAGGATCAGCGAGATGAGCTCGCTCTTCTCGGCCGTCACCTCCGCACCCGCGCACCTGGCATCGGCAAAGCGCTCGCGCATCCCGAAGTAATCAAGGATGTGGTTCATGTAGCCGCTGCCCGCGTTGGTTGCTATGGCCAGCATGCGCCCTTGGTCCGCCAGCGCATCGAGCGCGTCGAGGGCGCCCGGGAAGAGCGAGCCTCTCCCCTTCGTCACGAGCTCCCGCTCCCAGTGCCACACGAGGCCGTCGATCTCCTCGTGATACTCAACGGGAAGCGCCGGGAAGACCGCCGCGGCGAACTCGCTCCGCGTAAGTCCGACGCCGGATAGGATGCGCTCGTTGGACGGACGCTCGAGGTCGAGGTCGTGTCGCGCGTTCAGATCGTTGACCGCGCGCTCGACCGCACCCAGGGTCGTGGCGGTGGATGAGTAGAGCGTTCCGTCAAGATCCAGTATGACAAGGTCGATCGAGTTCAGGAGTTTCCCTCCGCGAGGCCTGCCCATCGGTCTACGGCGTCGGTGCCTGCGTTCCACGTCCCTGATCTCAAGGACTCGGTACATCGAGTATACACGAGCGCCGGCCGCCGCTCTTCATCAGTTCCTCGATGTCCTCGAGCGACCGCGCTCCGCCCCGCGCCCCGAGCTCCGTGCAGTTCAGACCCGCGGCCGCGTTCGAGAAATCGAGAACGCGCCCGACGGGCCAGCCGGCGAGCACGCCGTAGAGAAACGCGCCGTGAAAGGCATCGCCGGCGCCGGTCGTATCGACGACGTCCACGTCGTACGCGGGCGACGAGTAGACCAAGCCCCGCCCGGTGGTGAGGACAGCGCCGTGACGCCCCAGCGTCACGCACACAATGCTGGGGCCGGCGTCCAGGAGCGCGGCGACCGCGTCGTCCAGGTTGTCGCGCCCGGTGAATCGCTCGGGAAACCGGCGGGACGCGATGAGAACGTCGGTCAGGGCGACGACGGCGGCCGTAGCCTTCTTCACCGACTCCGCGTCCATCACGACGGGGATGCCCCTCTCCTTCGCCAGCTCGGCGGCCCGCGCGGCGGCCGGCTCGTCGTGCCCGACGACGAGGAGGATCCTCCCGCACGCGACCTTCTCCGGCGTGATCTCGGAGGGGGTCGTGGCGATCTCGTCGGGGCGATGCCAGAGAATCGTGCGCTCGCCCGTCCCGCGGTCGACGATGACCATCGCGAGCTGGTTCGAGACACCCGGCACGGTCACGACGTCGGAGACGTCGACGCCCTCGGAGCGTATGCTCTCGAGCGAGAACGCTCCGGTCTCGTCTCCCCCCACCTTCCCGACGTACTTGGCGCGAAGCCCAAGCCGGGCGCAGAGGACCGTCGCGCTCGCGGCCTGGCCTCCGGCCGTCCTCGCGAACTCCCGGACGCGCGGCTTCGTGTCGCGCTCGGGGAACTCATCGACCACGCAGAGGTGGTCGACTGCGTTCAGCCCGAATCCGACCACGTCGAACTCGGCGTCAGGGGGAAGGTCAATGCGGAGGTCCATTGGGTCAGCCTGTCCGTTTGCCCGCGAGCGCGCCGTGCCGTCCTCAACTCAAGAGCGTTCCCGCATGCCGTCTCTCAGGGCGCGAATCGTGGCGCGTCAGACCACCTTGTGCTTCCAGTGGCCGCGCTGGAACCAGAGAAAGGTGAGCACGACCTCGAGACACGACGCCGCGAACATGGCCCACCACACACCAAGCTCTGTCGTCTCCATCAGATGAATGGCCGCGAGTATGAGCGGTATCTGGACGCCCCACTCCACGATGCCGGCGATGACGGTGGGCGGCCACGTGTTCCCCGACCCCCAGAACGCGGCCGACATCGTGATGTGCATCGCTATCCAGACCTGCGCGAAGGCGAAGAGCCGCACCAGGGGCGTGCCGCTCGCAATCACGTCCGGATCCTGCGAGAAGAACCCGAGGATCTGGGGCGCGAAGAGGAACTCGACGACGCCCAGCACGCCCGTGACCGCCATGACGAGGAGCGTTGCCTTGACGACGGCCTCGTGCGCCCGCTCCTTCTTGTTCGCTCCCAGGTTCTGTCCGACGATGGCGCTCGCGCCGAGCTCGAGGCCGACGCCGGACAGGATACCCAGCTCCATGATGCGGATGGCGAGCCCGTAGGCCGCAACCACGACGGTCCCGAACGACGCCACGAGCACCGTGACGAACCAGTGCGCGACGCTCCTCATGATGCCGCTCACGCCCGCGGGTCCTCCGATCCTCAGGATCTGCAGCATGATCCTCGGTCTCGGGTGGAACCGCTCCCACACTTTCACGGTGATATTCGCGCGCCCTGACGCGAGGACGACGAACCCGACGCCCACGGCGATCGCTGCGGACAGAACGGTCGCGAGCGCCGCGCCCCTCACTCCCATCCCCAGAACGAAAATGAACACGGGATCGAGCGCCACGTTCAGGACCGTCGAGAGGAGCATGATGTACATCGCCTTGGGGGCGTCGCCCACTCCCCTCAAGGCCGTGTAGATGGTGTACGAGGCGAACATGAACGGGAGGCCGTAGAAGTAGATGTTCGCGTACGCGAGCGCGTGAACCCTGACCTCCGGCTCCGCCTTCATGACGTCGAGGAGGAAGGGAACGATGACGAGGCCGATCGCGCCCATCAGGATCGCCACGAGCGCCTTGAGGAGCACGGTCTGACGGATGACGTCCTTCGTCTCCTCGTACTCGCGCTCGCCGAAGCGCCGGGAGATGAGAGCCACCGAACCGGTGCCAACGATCTGGTTCGCGGACCCCAGCACCCACGCAATGGCGCCGAAGAGCGTGATGGCGGCAACGGGAGCAGTGCCCAGGCGCCCCACCCAGTAGATGTCCGTGAGACCGTAGATGGTCATCGCGCCGAAGCCGATCATCGAGGGAATGCCCATGTAGAGAACGCTCCGAAGCACGTTCCCCTCGGTGATGTCGATCTTCGGCCGACGGTTTCTGCCGTTGTCGTTCTCGTCGGTCACAGATGCTCCATCGGGGCGACGTGCTTCGGCCCCTCAGCGAAACGGTCAGACCAAGACCCATGAACCATCTAGGATAGCTGCGACTGGAAGGGAACTCAACCCCGCTCCGGCACCGGTGCGGGAAGGAGACCCCGTGCCTCGGTTCGCCCGACGAGAACGTTGAGCGCCGCCGCCTGCATGGGTAGCGAGCCGTCGTAGCAGCAGATGACGGCATCCGCGTCCGCGAAGAGGGGAACGAGTTCCGGACCCGCGAAGATGACGGCCGCACTGCGCGGGGACGCGCGGAGCGCGCTGCCCGCGGCCGACGCGAGCGCGTCGGTCGGGCCCTTGCGCCCGCGCCACGCCGTAGGTTGGTCGAACACGAGGAGCACCAGGGCGTCCGCGCGCTTGGCGTCCGACACGAGGCGTGCGAGTTCCCCGGAGGACGCATCCCCGGAGAGCGTGCGCAGCGTGACCGATGGCAACGCGCTCTCCAGAAGCGATGCGAACCCGGCGAGGTCGGGCGGGCGTTCCGCGTCCACGAGCGCCGCGAAGAGGATGTGCTCCACCTTCGTCCCAGGCGCACCCAGCGGAAGAGCATCTTCGTTCGAAATGAGCGTCACGGCCCGCGCCGCCACCTCGCCTGCGAGTGCGCCGTGTGTGTCAGGCATCGCTCCCCGTAGGTCCCCCACATCCGAGAGCCACCCCCGCAGGCAGGACATACGCCCGAGCGAGCGCGAGACCCTCTCCTCCGGGATCCTGCCCTTCCCGACCGCGGCGGAGATCCCTTCAATCGCCTCCTCGAGGTTCTCGGGCATGAGCAGGACGTCGGCTCCCGCCAGGAGCGCCAGCACCGCGGCCTCCGCGGACCCCTGCCGCTTCGTCACGGCCCCCATGAGGAGCGCGTCGGTGATGACGAGTCCGTCGAAGCCAAGCTCGCGGCGCAGGAGGTCTTCTCCGACAGAGGGGGCGAGAGTCGCTGGAACGTCCTCCCCGGCGAGCGTCGGGAACGCTATGTGCCCGACCATGACCACCCTGACGCCCGCGGCGAGCGCCGCTCTGAACGGAACGAGCTCGCGCGTGTCGAGCGTGCGCCTGTCGGCCGCGACGGTTGGAAGATCGATGTGCGAGTCGATCTTCGTATCACCGTGGCCTGGGAAGTGCTTGGCCGTCGCGGCGACTCCGGCGGACTGGCAGCCGGAGACGTACGCCGCGGTCAAGCAGGCGGTCGCTTCGGGGTCGGCGCCGAACGCGCGGACGCCGATGATCGGGTTCGAGGGCTCGGTCGCCAGGTCCGCGACCGGAGCGAACACGATGTTCATGCCGACGGACCGCGCCTCGAGCGCCACCGCGCGGCCGACCAGCTCCGCCAGCTCCACCGATCCGGCGGCGCCGACCGCCATCTGGGAGGGAAAGACCGTCCCACCCGCGAGCTGCTGGCCGAGGCCCTGCTCGAGGTCGGAGGCAACGAGGAGCGCCCCACCGGCCGCCTTCGTCATCTCCTCGTTGAACTCGCGCGCCCTTTCAACCTCACCGCCGAACACGCAGTACCCGCACACCCCGAGCGCCGCGACCTCACGGCGCACGCGCTCGCGCTCTCGAGCGGCGTCGTCCCACGCCCGGTCCGAGAAATGGGTCATGAAGAGACCGGCGATGTCACGCTTCGAGATCATCGCAACCCCGGTAGTCCGGGAGAAATCTTCCCGAGCACGACCGGCCTGGCAGCGCCCGTCGCAGCGGGCACGTTTCCGGCGCGTCCCGCAATACACTCGCTTGCGAGGACCGCGAAACCCACGGCTTCCTTCGCGTCCGGGTCCATGCCGAGATCGATGAGATTCCTCACCGGAAGCGGCGAGAAGAGCGCCGCAAGGTCGTCCATTATCGCCATGTTCCGCGCTCCTCCCCCGCTCACCACGACCTCCGCGACGTTGGGTGCGAACTTCGCCGCCGCCTCGCGGACCGCCCGGGCAGTGACCATGGCCGCAGTCGCGAGGAGATCGTCCACCTCCGCCTCGGCGAGCTTCCCTATCGGCCTCTCGCCGTACATCATCGCAGCGAGTTCCCGGGCGGCCGACGTGCCGAAGAGTTTCTTCCCGGTCGACTTGGGAGGTCGTTCCCCGAAGTACGGCTTCCGGAGGAAGCGGTCGACTGCCTCGTCCGACACGACGCCTGACGATGCCCTTCGCCCATCGCGATCGAACGTCTTCCGTCCACCGGTGGCCGCTCTCACGATCTCGTCCAGGAGCGCATTGCCGGGACCCGTGTCGAACGCAACGAGGTCGTGAAGCTCATCAGCGACCCGCGTCACGTTCGCGATGCCCCCGATGTTCAGCATGAGCCTGGGCGTTTCCCTCTTCCGGAAGAGAAGCCAGTCCACGAGCGGAATGAGCGGAGCGCCGGAGCCGCCGGCCGCGACATCGGCCGTCCGGAAGTCCGAGACGGTGACGACGCCGGTGCGCTCCGCGATGACATCGGCCTCGCCGATCTGGAGCGTGGCGCCGGGACGCCCCTCCGATGGAGGGTCGTGGAACACGGTCTGTCCGTGCGACCCGATCAGGTGGATGTCGCGAGGCTCACGGCCCGCGCTCCCGATGAGGCCGAGCGCGGCCTCAGCGAAGGCGTCCCCCAGGGCGAAGTGGAGCCTCGCAAGCTCAGGGACACGCGCGTCGGGCGCTCGCCGGATCCTCTCACGTAGCCCGGGCGGAAACGGCACGCACTCGAATCGCTCGAGCTCAACCGAGATAGCATCCCCGCTCCCGGAGATACGGACGAGCGCGGCATCGATCCCGTCGTACGACGTGCCGGACATGAGCCCGATGACGCGTCTAACGTCGGCGGAGGCGACGCGCGCCAGTCGTTCGACGAGAGGTCCGTTCGTAGGTGCGGTCAAGGGAACGCCTCGATCGTGTGGGGCTCCCCTGCGGTAGTGTGGGGCTCTCCCCAAGTCGTGTGTGATCCTGCCGCAGCAGTGCCGAGCCGTGCCGCGCTCGTGTGGGGCTCCGGCCTAATCGTGTGGGAACGGGACCGCGCTACTCGAGGAACGTCCGCCGCCCGTCGTCCGTGCGCTCGGCCCAGCTCATGGCCTGCGTCGCGAACCCGAGGGCGGTCGCGCCGTTCTCCTCCACGCCGACCATCCCGAACCCGAATCCATGGAACCGTCCGATCTCGAGAGCGCTCTCGACGGCCTCGCGGACTCCGATGTCGCCCGCGGCGCCGACGGCGCCCTTGGCGACCAGGTGACGCATGATCGCCTCTCCGTGACCGGTGGCCGACGCTGCCGCGTGCGGGCTCGCGTAGGTTCCAGCGCCGATGACGGCTCCATCACCGACGCGGCCGGGGACCTTCATCATCATGCCGCCTGTCGATGTTCCCGCCGCGAGCCTGCCTTCCGCATCCATCGCGGCCGCACCGACCGTCCCGATTCCCATCTCGTCGGCCAATCCCCTGAGATTCGGCATGAACTTGATCTCGCCGCCATCACGAAAGGTCCTTAGGTTCTTGCGGTGGAGCTCTATCCTCCGTTCGGTCCTGAGGTCCCCCGAGGGAAGTCCCATCTTGCGCGCGAACGAGTCGGCTCCTTCCCCGGCGAGAAGCACGTGGTCGGTGCGCTCCATCACGAGTCTCGCCGCGCGGATCGGGTTCTTCGCTGCCTTGAGCGCCGCGACTGCGCCGGCGGAATAGTCGGAGAGCATGATGGACGCGTCGCACTCGACGACGCCTTCGAGGTTCAGGGAGGAGCCGAGCCCCGCATTGAAGATCGGGTCGTCCTCCATCATAACGATCGCGGCCTCGACAGCGTCCGCGGCGGAGCCGCCCGACTCGAGAAGAACCCACGCGGCGTCCACGGCAGCAAGCAAACCCCGCTCGTGTTCCTTCCCGGGCTCGTATGCGCCGGCGCCGCCGTGCACGATTATGGAAGGCAAGGTCAGCTCTCCTCGGAGTGCCGTCTGAGCGCCTCGCGCACGAAGCCGCCGGAGGCGTCGATGAGGCGGAGCGCGTCCTCTTTCGCCAGACCGGCCATCTGCATGACGATGGCCGCCTTGACCGATCCGCCCGCCCGGCCGATCACGTCGGCCGCCTCCCCGTAGCCGACGCCGGTCGTCTCCATGACGATGCGGCACGCGCGGTCGCGCAGCTTGTCGCACGTCGCGGCCAGGTCGACCATGAGGTTGCCGTACGTCTTGCCGAGGAGAATCATGGAGCAGGTCGTGATGGTGTTCAGGACGAGCTTCGTGGCGGTCCCGGCCTTCATCCTCGTCGAACCTGTGACGACCTCGGGACCGACGAGCGGCGAGATGGTCACGTCGGCCGGGAGGGACATCTCCGGGTCGGGAACACAGCAGACGAACACCGTCCCCGAACCCGCCTCCCGAGCGGCTTCGAGCGCACCGAATACGTAGGGCGTCACGCCACTCGTGGCTATCCCGACCACCACGTCGTCCGCCGACACGCCGAGCCCCCGAACCGCCGCGGCGCCGTCCTCGGCCCGGTCCTCCGCACCCTCCTGGGCTCGCACCAGCGCCTCTCTGCCTCCGGCGATCAGGCCCCGCACCATCTCGGGATCCGTGCCGAACGTGGGAGGACACTCGGCCGCGTCGAGAACTCCAAGCCTGCCGCTCGTCCCGGCGCCGACGTAGACGAGCCTGCCTCCACGCCGGAACCGCTCGACGACCATCTCGACCGCGCGCGCAAGCCCCTCTCGCTCGCGCGCCACCGCTCCGGCCACCGTCGAGTCCTCTGCGTTCAGGAGATCAACGAGTTCCGCGGCGCCCATCGTGTCGATGTCGACGGAACGTGGATTCCGCTGTTCGGTCAGAAGGTCCCCAAGGTGCGACATGTCGCGCCCCGGGGACCTCCACAACCTGTCGTCACGCTCAGTCGGCACTCGGAACTCCCCCGCGGGTTGTGCCTAGAACTCCGCCTGCGCGTCGCTGCCGGTCGGCCCCGGATCGGGCTCCCAGGACATGGGCGTCGACGCCGCGGGATCGTCGGCCACCGGCCCCCCGCTTCCGTCTCCAACGAACTTCTCATATGCGAGCGTCCACACCGAATACGAGTACGTGGTTGAGGCGCCCGATGCCAGGAAGAGGAAGGCCAGCCCGACGGGGATGCCAAGAATGAGAGCCACGAACACGTTCCCCAGCCCGATCAGAACGAAGGGGATCGCGAGGAAGAGCAGCGCGATGATGATCCCGAGCGCGATGATGAGTCCGGAGAGCAGCATGACGAGCCAGACCATCATGGACTTCCAGAAGTGCTTCTTCGTGAGCTCCCAGCCCGCCCTCAGGGCGTCGAAGACGGCCGCATCGCGCAGCGCGATCTCCCTCTCGGCGTACGTGACGGTGAACGCTACCAGGAAGAGAAACGCGATGTAGGGCAGGAAGAGGATCGCTCCGATGAGCACGGCGATCACGATCCCAGGAGCACCCCCCAGTAGCGACAGGACGATGGGGATGCCGCAGAGCGCAGACGCGACGAGCACGATCAGGATGGCCAGAACCGACGCGCCGAGCAGACGCCAGAACGTGTGCAGGCCCGCCTTCCAGGTCTGTGCGAACGAGATGGCCCGGCCGCCGTCGGCGTCCGATGTGCTCCTGATGAGGCCACCCGTGCAGATGATGTTCATGACGAAGAAGGCGAGACCGAGAAGCACGGCACCCATGATGATGAGCACGAGCGCCGCCGGATGCATGTAGAAGAAGTCGTGGACCCACTCGCCGCCTTCGTCTCCCCAGTTCGTGAAGTTCCCGCCTCCTGTAGAAGCGAAGACGCCGAAGAACCAGAGGAACTTGTGCCTCCAAGCGATCCTCACGGACCTCGAGACGAGATCCCAGTAGTCGATGTTGAGGACGTCAGTCATCTTCTCCCCCCTGAGGCGAGCGAGCGGCCGGATGTGCCGTTCGTCAACCTATCTCGAACACCGCGAACAGGCCGACGACGTATGCCAGGATGGCCAGCCCCGCCGCGATCTTGTGCGCGCCGTGAGCGCGTGTCGATCGGAGCGCAGAGAGCACCAAGAGTGTCAGGACGAGAGCGACCGCGACGTTGATGAGATTGGGGCTCACGCCGAGGCTCCCCGTCACCAGGTTTGACCATGCCGAGCCGCCGTCGGTTGCCCAGAATGCCATGAAGGGAGCCCCGATCGCGAAAATCAGCAGATTGAAGCTGTTGCTGCCGAGCAGCGTTCCCATCGCCATGTCGGGCGAATCGGCCCTGCGCAGGGCCGAGAACGCCACGGTGACCTCCGGAAGCGAGGTCACCACGGCGACGAAGAGGGTCCCGACGAACGTCTGCCCAAGCACGAGGGGTCCGCGCGCCGTCACGAACTGGTGACCGGCGATGTGCTTGGCCGCCATCGAGACGGCCGCGCCCGCGATCACCACGACAACACCCAGCGCCAAGAACGCCGCAATCTCCGCACCGTGCCCGTGCTCCCGCGCGGGACCGATCCGCTCCGGGCTCTCCCGCCGCCCCGAGGTCTCGCCCGTTCTCCACTCGAAGAGGAAGAGAACGATCACGGGCAAGGAGAAGAGAAACACGGGGGACGCTCCGGCGAGCTTCGGGCCCGCGAACACGCCTACACCGACGAGAGCCGTCGACACGATCAGCAGGATGCCCGTCCGCATGTAGCGAGAGGAATCGGCGCCCGAGAAGAGACGCCCGGCGAACGCGA
>JAUWRQ010000309.1 GCA_030610515.1 Candidatus Eiseniibacteriota bacterium
CCTGCGGCCGTGGCGACCGACGCCATGAGCACGGCGACCGCGACGATCGTGGCAAGCTGGGAGCGACCTCGTCTGGACCTCAGCATGTTGCCTCCTCCTCGCTCGGACCTCAACATGTTGCCTCCTCTTCTACTGCGATGCTTCTACTGCGACGCCTCCACGAGCAGCGTGGCGTAGAACGTCCTCCCCGGCAGCGGGTAGCCTTCCACGTCCAGGACGTCCTCGTCTGTCAGATTGCGGACCTCGAGCGACAGTGTGAGAGCTCCCGGAACGACGTCAAGGCTCGCGCCCACGTTGTGAATGTGGGACGCTGGGCTTCGGTTCTCCGGGAGATTCGCGCGGTCGCGGTACGCCTCTCCTCGCGCGTGGTACTCGTGCCAGAGCGACACGCGCCCTCCATCCCACCCGGCCCGGACGAAGAGGTCGTGCATCGGCTCGTAGGGAAGCAGCTTTCGGTTGTACGTCGGAGAGGGCCCTTCGTTCCTCGCGTCCTGAAACGTGTACGACGCCGAGAGGCTGAGGCCCGTACCCCAACTCCGTCTCGCGGTGAGTTCGATCCCCTCGACGCTCGCCGACTCGAGATTGAACGCCTTCACCGTGCGCTGCGAGTTCTGCAGGAAGATGATGAGATCGTCCCGGTCGGCCCAGAAGAAAACCACCTCGAAGAGAGCGTCTCCCGGTGCTGATGGCTCCGACGTAAGCACCAGACCGACATCCACGGTCGTCCCCTCCTCCGGTGTGAGCTCGGGGTTTCCCTGGACGTAGCCGCTCGCTCCGAAGAGCTCAACCATCGACGGAAACCTGGCGTACCGTGTTCGGTTCGCCTTCACCGTGACGCCCGGATACACGCGCAACCGGGCGCCCAGTGAGGGACCGTGGAAGCTCGCGCGGTGAAGCTCCTCGAGCTCCTCGAGAGGACCGCCTATGGGAACGGGCCCCGCGTAGTTATCGGCCGACTCCTGATACCTGTACCCGGCCACTAACTCGAGTCTGCCTCCGAGAAGGAAGAGCTTGTCCTCCGCGGACAGCGAGTAGGCGGTGCGCTTCCGCGTGAAGCCGACCCCTATCAAAGGATTCATGCTCTCCGGCATGAACCGCTCGCGCCTGACCTCGCAGAAGAAACGGAGCGTCTGCCACGCCGCGTGCCAGTCGTAGCCCGTGAGTAGATTCGCGCCGTACGACCAGCTCCTGTCGTCGGAGTCCGACCGGTCGAATCCGACCTCGTCGTCCGGATTGTAGAAGCGGTCGCGCCTGGTGACGTGGAAACCGGACGCTCTGAACGAGAGCGCTCCGTCGGCCAGCAGCGGAGGGACCACGGACAGTCGGGCGGTGTTCCGGAAGACCCTGTAGTGCACGCTCTGGATGTGTACGTTCTCGATCCCCGGAACACCGCTCCGCTTCCAGTAAACCTCGTTCGCGGTCTCGACGCTCCACCCGGCCCACGGACCCGCGTCGAGGCGAACCAGCAGATCGCTTTCCCTGAAGTCGTTGTTCTCGCGCGCTACGATCTCGTCGTCGTCCACGTTCTCCGGCGTACCGTGGCGGTCGAGGTACTCGAAGTCGCCCTCGCTCTGGAGATGGTGAAACGAGACGGTGTAGTCCAGCGCGGCGCGGCTCCCGGAGCGCAGCAGGCCAACTCTGAACGTCTCGTAGCTGCCCGCGGACAGCGCCGCGGCAGTGTGACCCTCGCCGGGCGAGCGCGTGACAAGATTCACGACGCCGCCTATCCCGGGACTTCCGAACTCCGCGGGCGCTCCTCCCCTGTAGACCTCGATGCGCTCGAGGTTGTCCAGCGGAAGCTCTGCGAGGTTCATCGCGCCGTATCTCGCGGAGTTCACCGGGACTCCGTCCACGTAGATCTCGACCTGTCCGGGGGAACTGGCGCGGATAGAGGCGGTGCTGTAGGAACCGAGTCCGCCGTAGCGCCTGACGTGCACGCCGGCACCCTGCTCAATGACGTCGGCAACGGTGGAGACGCGCTTGAGCCGGTCGGTGACCTCGTGGACCGTCGCGAAGGTCGGGACCGTCTCCAGCGGCGCCGGCCTGTCGGCGACGACGTCGAGCGTGTCGACTATCCCGGTGAGGGGCTCGCGGTCGTCCGTGGGGTCAGCGGCGGCGAAAGCCGGAATGAGGATCGCGATGAGCGAGCACGCAAGAACGGCGGCCGCCAGACGTGAAGCGACGCGTATCTCGTTCCTGGTTCCAGACGTGAAGCGACGCCCCACGGGTTCCCCCCAATGACCGACCGGTGGGAGGAGTCCCCGCGAGGCGTCGCCCGAATCACAGACGTACGCATGCTCGCGCAGCAGACTCGCACGCTCGCCATCGAGGCCTCTTCACGGACCGACGAGCGCTCCCACCGGCAGGTGCTCTGGCTCTCGGATCGTCCTACTACCCAAGAGACCGCGCATGCGGGCGCGGCCTCCTAAAGGGTTCGTCCCCGACTACAGTTGCGGGACAGCACCGGCTTTCGACCGGTTTCCCCTGAACGGCCTTTCGGCGCCCGGTGAGATCAGTATCTTCATCGATTCTACGCTACGAAATCCCTCGCGTCAACGCGATGCTCTACGAAGAGAGAGGCGGGGCATATGCGACGAGTCTCAAACGCCTTGCCCAGCACTGGATGCGCAGTTGATGGAACTCCCGTAGCGCGCCGGCGCGGCTGCGCGGCGCGTCGTACGACGCTATGAACTCCGTCCAGCGTCTTGTGTCCAATATTGGTGAATGGTAGGATCATCCGTACAAAACGGGACCGTTCGCATGAGAACACAAGGAGCAATGCGTGCCTGCTGAGC
>JAUWRQ010000159.1 GCA_030610515.1 Candidatus Eiseniibacteriota bacterium
CCCCTCGAGCTCCTCGCCGTTCCGGACGAGGTTCCGACGTTCCAGCTGGGCGAAGAGGTCACCGTGACGGTGTACGGTGCGCCCGAGGACGCGATCCTCTTCCTGCACGCGCGCCATTGGAAATCGCCGTTCCAGCCTCAGGGAGGGGGAGTCTACACGGGCTCGTGGATCGTCGAGTATCCCGGGCGGCACTGCGCCTGGGTCGAGGCGATGGCCCACGACACCATCTACGACTCGGACTACCCCGAGGACACGCTGGTCTGGGGCATGCCGTACGTCGTGGAGGGTGAGGATATAGAGCCGATCGAGTAGCAGCTGAAGCCGGAAGAGTGGGTCGGCGGTCGAGCGAGCCAGCCTCCGAAGCGTGCGCGCACGCAAGGCAGCCGACCCCACAACGAGAAGGGCCGCGTCCATTGGGCGCGGCCCTTCAACTCGTCTGACTTGATCGAAGGCCGGTCGAGGGCCTCCTCACCCACGACATGCCCGGGCCAAGGGCCTGATCCACATCTCTTGACAGCTCGTAAGATATGTGATATCCTCGATGTTAGTGGGGATTTCGACACACGAGGTCCCAGACCACTGACACCTGCCCGGGAGAGAGCCGAAAGGAGCTTCGCATGCGGATACCCATACGTCTGAGCACTGCCGCACTGGTCCTTCTAGTGCTGACACTGACGGTCCCCGTCGCCCACGCCCAGGCCATCTGGGGGACGAGCTCGGCCACCCCTGCAACGGAGCCTGGATACCAGGGCTACTGGAAGTACTGTTTCAACATAGAGTGGGACACCACCGGGTACGGGGGACAGGGGCTCAGTCACTCGTCCGTGTTCCTCGGCCTCGAGGACTGCGCGGCGGCCTGCGATGAAGGGGCGTTCGCGTTCAGCGACACGGTGGGCAGCGGGGGAGATGCAGAAGGGTGTGCCGTCTACTATCGCGGGCTGTTCGAGTGTGACGGCGACCCGCACTTCCCGCAGTTCCCCTTCCCGACGATCAAGTTCGAGTACTACGAGGGCGAGTGCGAGCCCGGTGGCGTTGGCTGGGCGTACGTCTGCTTCTACTCGATCTTCGGTCCCGGGCCTCCGGCCGTGCATCCCTACCGACTCGGCATCAAGTTCGGCCAGAACACCGAGACCGGTCCGCTCGAAGGACAACTCCCGATGTGTGAGATCAGCCCGGTGGAGGACTCGACCTGGGGGATGCTCAAAGCGCTGTACCGCTGATTGTGGAATGGCCGGTCTCAACCCGGTTCGTGGGGCCCCGTGCGAGAGCGCGGGGCCCCGCTGTTCTGTGGGACGAGGCTTCCTCGGGATAGGGGAGTTCGATACCGCCGGGGGGGATCAGACACCTCCGGCTGAAACAGGAAGAGCGGAGCAGAAACGTGAGACGCAGAGCCCCCGGGGCATGACCTCGGGGGCTCTCGCCGGGGCTGCCGGGACGAAGGGGCGTTCGGTTCTCCTCCGGTTCTACTCCGTCGGACGCAAGTCGATGAAATAGAGATACGACAGCGCGGGACCGAACCCCTCAGGGAGCGGAAGCCCCGCGGTCGTTTCACCAAGGTCGTCTTACGTGGGTTCGGGAACTGCTCTCACCACGAGCACGATCCCGTGTCCCTCGGTGCCACCCTCTTGGAACTTCTCGAGAGTCGCCACCGGCTCGAATCCGTCGTCGGTGAACGCCAGGAACTGGACGCCGCCGGGCTCCGCCGGGTCCTTCCTGAGCAGCGCGAACCCCTCCCAGAGTTCCCCGTAGAACGCCTCGAGTTCATCCGGAGTCATCGGGAGCGCGAACGCCTTGACGCGAAGCTGCGGGTAGTTCTCGACGCCTCCCGTGTTCATGTCGGCGAACCAGCCGCTGTCTATTTTCGAGTAGAGCGCCGAGTCGGGGAGGGGAACGCCCTCCATGTCGGACAGGAGCTGCGCGATCAGGGTCCGGCCGGCCCCCTCCGCGTTCATGACTTCCGTGGCTTCTTCGCGGCGCTCGGCGTCGACGAGGTAAAGGGCGAGAGCCTCCCGGTACTTGAGCTTCGCCGGGGCAAGCTCGACCGCGGTCCCCGCGTGCTCGATTGCGGCGTCCAGGTCGACCGCTTCCGTGATATACCTGCCCGTCTCGCTGACGGAGGGGACCTGCAGTCCGTAGAGCCGCGCCTTCCAGTAGTGCGCTGCCGCGTTCTCCGGGTCGACGATCAGCGCGCGGTCGAGGTCGGCGTGTTCGTCCGCGTACGGATCCTCCATCTTCTCGTCGTCCGCGGGCGAAAGCACGACGGGCTCCATGAGTTCCTCGATGATCGCTACGCGCACTGACAGTATGAGCGCCTGAACGTCGTCCGGGACCCTCTCGAGATGTCTGTCGACCCTCTTCCTCGCGCTCTTGAGCTCGTCCTCGAACTCCTCGTAGGTCATGCCGGAGGCGGCGGTCGTCATCGCGTCTTCGAGCTTGACGACGGACTCCTCGATGGACTCGATGCTCGGAATGCGTGCGGCACACGCTGCCGCTGAGAGCAGGAGCAGCACAATCACACCATACTTCCCGATTCTCATCTGTGAATTCCCTCCTTGTCTGCTGTGGACCTGGGGTGCCGCGAAGAGCCCAGGAGCGACGACGCCGGCCGGTGTCGCTTCCGCGCCCAACTGCGCGCGCGCGAAGTCTGAGTGGAAGCCAGTATACTGCGGTGGCGGATGCTTGTCGAGCGAAGCGATGTCCAGGTTGGGGGGGGACATCGTCAGGTTGAAGGGTCGACATCAGGAGCGGACGAAACCGACCCACTCGTGTTCAGGTCCAACATCGTGGAAGCTCGCGGTTGGCGCGGGCGGAGGGAAGGCGCCCCGTCGATACTGAGCCGCTCCGGCGAAAGGGAGCGCGCCTGACGACGAGGGGTACGCGAGGAGGGGTACGCATTGAGGAGATCGAGGGACGTCTGGATCCGCGTGGCGACGTTCGTCGCGGTGACCTACGCGTGGAGTTCCATCTTCATGTACATGGCCATATCGAGCGGGAAGATCACTGCAGTGATCGCGCTCGGCGGGATGTGGAGTCCTCTTGTCGGAGTGCTCGTGACGCGCCTCGTCTTTCCGGACGGCCGCAGGCGCGGAAGCCTGAGCGGATTGGGATGGGGTTGGGGGAAGACGCGGTTCCAGCTCTGGAGCATCGCGATCCCCATCATCTACGTGGGTGTCACCTACGTTGCCGTTTGGCTCGCGGGTGTCGGGAGCATCGCGGACGTCCCCGCGAAGAGGATATGGGTCTTCATCCTGACGTATTCGCTGACGGGACTCCTGCAGGGCTCGATCGCCGCCTTCGGCGAGGAGGTGGGGTGGCAGGGGTTCATGGTGCCGCAACTCACCAGGGTCACAGGATTCACGGGGACGGCGCTCCTGCGGGGAGTCATCTGGTCGGTCTGGCACTTCCCTCTCATTCTAGGAGGTGTCTATGGCACGACCGACACACCGGCCTGGTACAGGCTCGTTTGCTTCACCATCACGATGACGGGAGTGAGCTTCGCGCTCACGTGGATCGGACTGCGCTCCGGGAGTTTCTGGACCGCCGTCTTCATGCACGCGAGCCACAACGTTTTCATCCAGACGATCTATCCGGGGATCACGGAGGACGCCGGCAGAATGAGCTGGTACGTCGACGAAATGGGAGCTTGGACTGCGCTCGTGGCCGTCGCCGTCGCCGTCTTCTTCTGGTTGAAAAGGAACGAGCTGGGCTGGACCCGACTCGCGGCTCGCGGGGCCGCCATCGGACTGGTCGAGTCGGAATCGTCTGATGTGCGGCGCAGCAGATGGCCTTGACGTGCTTGACGGTGCATCCAGGCTGCTGTACTAAGATACTGTGGCGTATCAGAGCGGGCGAGGAACGTGAGGTGGGGCATGCAGTGTCTTTTCTTCTCCGATCTCCATGGTTCCGTCGATCGGTACGGCAAATTCTTCGACACGGTCGCGACCGAGCGTCCCGATGCCGTCTTCCTCGGCGGCGACCTGCGTCCGATGCACGGGGCCGCGTGGCAGTCCGACGATTCCTCACGCGCCGATTTCCTCGAGGACTTCCTCGTTGCGCAACTCGATGAGCTCAGGCGCGGCCTGGGATCCGAGTACCCGTCCATGTTCGTCATACTGGGGAACGACGACGCGCGCACGGAGGAAGAGGGCGTGCTGGATGCCGATGCCCGCGGCACCTGGACGTACGTTCACGAGCGCCACGCTGAGCTGAACGGCTTTGGCGTTTACGGATACGCGTGCGTCCCGCCGACACCGTTCATGCTCAAGGACTGGGAGCGGTACGACGTGTCACGGTTCGTCGACCCGGGCGGTGTGTCGCCGGAGGAGGGAAAGCGTTCGGTTCCGCACGACGAGCACGAGGTTCGCTACGGGACGATTCTCCGTGAC
>JAUWRQ010000277.1 GCA_030610515.1 Candidatus Eiseniibacteriota bacterium
ATCATCATCCCCTGCAACGGCCTTCCGGGCCGCGGCCCTCGCCTCGTCATAGACATCAGAGAGCGGGACTCCGTGCTCGAGAGCCTTCTCCCTGCAGTCCTCGTACTCCGGCGCGATGGTCACGACGCGGTCGCCCGAGCGACCGAGCTTGACGCCTATCCGGCCGAAGCTCGTGCCCACATGAATGACCTCCCGCGCCAGCTTCCTCCGCTCGACCCGGGACATCCGGACGCCGAGCGTGGTGGTCTCCTCGAAGAGCGTCGACACGATCTCGTCGACGCGGTCCGTGGGCGCAAGCACGGCGAGCATCGTCCCCGGACGGTTCTTCTTCATGAAGACGGGAGTCAGGTAGACGTCGATCGCCCCTCGCTTCCAGAGGAGGTCCGAGGTGTGACTGAAGAACTCCGGGTTCATGTCGTCCAGGTTCGCCTCGACGAGAACCACCTCGTCGTTCTCGTACGGCGCGCCGCCCGTCTCACCGATCACGACCCGCAGCATATTCGGCGCGTCCAGCTCGCGGGCTCCCGCACCGTATCCGATGGCCTCCACCTTCATCGCGGGCATCACACCGAAGCCCCGCGCGAGGACCCTCAGGAGCGCCACACCGGTTGGCGACGCCAGCTCCGACTCCACGCCCCTGGAGTAGACCGGAATCCCGTCGAGAAGCGCCAGCGTCGCGGGCGCCGGCACGGGAAGCGTGCCGTGTGCGCACTCCACGAATCCGCTTCCCACATGTATCTTCGACGCGAACACGGCCTCGACGCCGAGCATTCTGAGACCGGCAATCGACGAAACGATGTCCACGATCGAGTCGAGACCGCTCGTCTCATGCAGATGAAGCTCGTCAAGCGGCTTTCCGTGGATGCGCGACTCGACCCGCGCGATCTCGTTGACGACCGCCTTGGCGGAGGCGCGGACGTCATCGTCGAGGGAGCTTCCGTCCAGAAGCTGCGCGATTTCCGCGACGGTCCTCCCACACCCCGTCTCGTCCGTCTCGACCGTGAACTTGGTACCCGAGATGGCGCCCCGCTCGACACGGTCGGCGCGCTCTGTATGCCCCTCGAGCCCGAGCTTCGCGAGTTCGCCTTCGAGCGTCGCGAACTCGAGCCCGGCATCGAGCAGAGCGCCGACGACCATGTCCCCGCTCACACCCGAGAAACAGTCGAAGTATGCGATCTTCACTGGCGAGGAATCCTCCTGAAGGGGGCTCCGGTCTCTGCGGCACGCTCGGACACAGGCGTCAGCCCTTCGCGCACCTGCGGTTCACGCTGTCGGCGAAATAGCCGGCGCCGAATCCGTTGTCGATGTTGACAACCACGACGCCCGGCGCGCAACTGTTCAGCATCGTCAGAAGGGCGGACAGCCCCTCGAAGCTTGCGCCGTACCCGACGCTCGTCGGAACGGCCACGACCGGCTTGTCGGTGAGCCCCCCGACGACGCTCGCCAGCGCGCCCTCCATGCCTGCGACCACGATGATCACGCTCGCCCGCTCGAACTCGTCGCGGCGGTCGAGCAGGCGATGTATGCCCGCGACACCCACGTCGTACAGCCGGCGGACCTCGTTCCCCATCACCTCCGCCGTGACGGCCGCCTCCTCGGCGACCGGCATGTCGGAGGTCCCCGCGCTCACGACGAGGATCACGCCACCGTCGCTCTTCTCTCGCGCCGGGCCCGCAGTCACGATGCGCGCGGTCTCGTGATAGAGGGCGTCGGGGACTGCCTCCCTGATCGCCTCGAAGGCCGCGCGGTCAGCCCTCGTGCCCATGAGAAGGCCCCCGCGAGCCGTGATGGCGCCTGCGACCGCGGTGAGCTGCTCCGGCGTCTTGCTTTCGCAGAAGACGACCTCGGGGAACCCGGTACGAAGGTCGCGGTGCGTATCGAGCTTCGCGAACCCCAGGTCCTCATAGGGAAGCGCCCTGAGTTCCCTCATGGCGTCGTCTATCTCGAGCTTCCCGCTCCGAACGTCGTCCAGGAGGCGTCGTATGCGCTCAACATCCACTACCGCTGTTCCTCCTTCGCGCCCTCGAGCCCGACGTTCATGCTGCCGCGCCTGTAGCCGCCGAGATCGAGCGCGACGTGCGCGAATCCCAGTGTCTTGAGTCCGGCAACGATCTTCTCTCTGTTCTCCCGGTCGAACAAGAGATGCATGTCGTCGATGCCGACCTCGATGCGCGCCACGGCACCGTGGTCTCTCACTCGCAGCTCGCGGATGCCCAGACCCGCGACGACGGCCTCGGCGCGCTCTATGCGCTCGAGCCGCTCGGGTGTTATCTCGGTGCCGTACGGGATCCGGGTCGCCAGACACGGTGAAGGAGGTCTGTCCCAGGTCGGAAGGTCCATCTCCCTTGAGAGCGCCCGCACGTCGGGCTTGGTGAACCCCGCCTCTCTGAGTGGACTCCTGACTCCGAGCTCCTCCATCGCCCGCATGCCGGGACGGTAATCGTCTTCGTCGTCGCGTATGGTCCCGTCGACCACGTGGCGCACCCCCCGCTCGACCGCTATGTCGGCAAGCATCGAGAAGAGCGCCTTCTTGCAGACGTAGCACCGTTCCGGGGGATTGGCCGTGAACGTGGCGTCCTCCAGTTCGTGCGACTCGACGACGATGTGTTCGACGCCCATGGAAGCTGCCAACGAGCGCGCCTCCTCGAGTTCCCTGGTCAGGCGAAGAGCCGACGTCGCAGTCACGGCCAGCGCGTTGTCGCCGAGCGTGTCCCGGGCGACCCTGAGAAGCAGTGTGCTGTCGACGCCGCCCGAGAACGCGACGACGGCGCTTCCCATCTCCGACAGGATGCGCTTCAGGCTCTCGAGCTTCTCGCTACCCATGCGTTTCCCCCGAGCGCACCTGCGAGCTCACGTCCGCCTGCCGGCAGGCACGCACCCGGTGCGAAGCGCGCCTCCGCGAGCGATCCCGCCGGCCTCGTCTAGAACAGCGTGTACGTCGAGCCACCCATACTACAGAGTTCCACCGCTCCGCGATACCGCCATGTCCCGTGTGGCGACCGAGCAGGCGCGTCCACCAAGCACCGAGAGGCC
>JAUWRQ010000260.1 GCA_030610515.1 Candidatus Eiseniibacteriota bacterium
CTCGGCTATGACAGCCCCGCCGGGGTCACGGGCAGTGTCCAATCCCGCCGGTTTCGCGTATCCGCCGGTGGCGATCTCGCTGTTCCCTATGTAGAAGTTCAGCCCTCCGTTCGAGGTCACGGGTACGAAGTCTCCGGAGACGGCGTAGTTGCGAACGGTCACCGGGGCGATCACGACCAGAACGCCGACGGCAAAGAGCGCGGCCTCCTTCAAACCGCCAGCTCGCGGAGATCCGTCTCTGCCCTTGCCCCTGCGCGAGCCCCGCGCGGGTGAACGGCCCGGCCTCGCCGCGATCCACCACATCGCAATCGGGACGAAGAGCAGAGCGGCAGCCCTGCCAATACCGGCGAGCCCCAACGAGGCTCCGGCCGCCACGAAGAGGACGGCCTTGCCCGTGCCGTCCGCACGCACCAGCAGGAAGAGCATGAGGACATTGAGAAAGACGAGGAGAGGCGTCATCACGACGGAGCCGTCGTAGAAGATGAGAGCTCCGTAACAAGCCGTCGCGAGTCCGGCGAGCGCCGCCACCCGTCTGTCGAAGAGGTCCCGGGCCAGGAAGTACACAAGCGTTGCGGACGACGCGCCGATGATCGACTGCACGACGCGGACCACGAACAGGTCGCGATCGAACATCCTGTAGAGACCCGCCAGGAAGTACGGGTAGAGCGGTGACATCACGAACGGCTGGCCGTACCCCTCCCCACCGGCGAGCCTGCGAGCCCACTGGTCGTAGAACAGGGCGTCCAGACCGAGAGTCTCGAAGAAGGGTGTGTGCCTGGCCTGGCTCACGTAGATGAGCCGAAGCGCGACCGCGAGTCCGAACACCATGGCCGGCAGAAACCACGGGGACCTCGTGAGACGCCGAAAGGAGCGCTCCGGAACCCCCCCGGTTGGGGTCTTCCTCTTTGATCTTCTTGTCGGTCTGGCGCTCATGGCGATGGGGACTGCGGGACGTCGAGCGTCCCTAGTTGATGTAACCCAGTGACCTCAGGAGTTCCTTGATCTCATCGTCGACAGGTGATTCCGTGGGGCCGTCGGAGGTCGCCTTCTCTCCGGTCTCGTACGTCTCGATGTAGCTGATGGGGTTCCTCTCCAAGAACGCACGCTCGAATACCGACGCCAGAGGACGACCGTCCATGTCCCTCGCCGCGGGAAGACCGAGCACCGAAAGGACGGTGGGAGTGATGTCGAGGACGCTCGCCCCCTCGATCAGGACGCCGCTTGCCACGCCGGGGCCGTCCATGACGATGATCCCGCGGTCGCGGTGCATCAGAACGCCGAACGCCACGTCTCCCTCGCCGTGAGACTCGAAGCCCTCGTGACCCCTGTGCCCAGCGAACCCGTGGTCGGAGCACACGATGACCACGGTGTTCTCGTCCCTCTGTTCGAGCATGTCGCCGATCATCGAGTCGACTCTCTCGTAGTATCTGTCTATGACGGGCGCCAGTGTCTCCACGACCTCAGGCTTGAGCTTGCCGCGGGTCCAGGACTCAGGCTCGTAGTAGCGCCAGAACAAATGGCTGATGATGTCGCTCCCCCGTAGGTAGATCGCGGTGAGGTCCGTCGGTCGGTCCGCCATCAGACGGCGCGCCAGCGCCACCGTCGTGCGGTCGCCAGCCAGGCGCCCGGCGATGTCCGACATCCGCGTCTCGACGGTCGTGTCGTCCAGGTAATCGACAGAGCCCAGGTGGTTCAGCACGTCCTCGCGCGGAACGTCGGACGGCAGGATGCCCAGCCCCGAGATCGAGTCCCACAGCTCCGGCGGATGCACACCCACGCTCATGTCGAGCCCGTCGCGTTCAGCACGCGCCGGCGACGGCTCGCTGGACATGCCCATCACCGCGCGGGAGGAGACGGTGTAGCTCGTGACCGGCACCGGAGGATGCGTGACGAGCCAGCCGATGACGCCCGACGTCCGCTCGGCCGCGGCGAGTATCTCCCAGAGGGTCTTGCACTTGATCGTGCCACTTCCTATGAGTTCGACGGTCCCGCCTCCCTGCCCGTACACGGTAAATCCGCCGATCCCGTGTTTCTCTCCGAGCTTGCCGGTCGCCACGCTGGTCCACACCGTAGGAGAGACATAAGGAGGGAACGACCGCAGGAGCCCGGACGCGCCGTCCTCCATCATCCGACCGAGGTTCGGCATGCGCCCGTCCAACACCAGCCGCTCGAGTCTCTCCCAGTCGACGCCGTCGACGCCGATGAGGATCACGCGCGTAGCGGCTGCGCCGCGGGTCTCCGGGGGCGATACTTCATCGCCCCGCGCCCTCAGAAACCATACGACGGCGACAGCGACGATGGCCACGAGAGCGAGCATCACCGCAAGACGTCTCATTCATTCCCTCTTCGCGTGAACCCGTCCACGCTCGGGGACCGGATGGGGATTCGGTCGCGTGGGCGGAACGGTTGCGGCAGCGGCATCGAGGACCGCAGCCGCCACGGCGACGTCACCGCGAACGGAGGCCACTAGGGCAGCAACATCTCTTCACACGGGCTGCCGTCGGTCTCGTCCGCGAGGACGACACCGGCGGCGACGGCGACCGTCGGAGCGAAATCGAGAAGACCCAGGTCACGAGCCCTCACCCCGCTCCGCACGCCGGGCCCTCGCATGGCCCAGAACCCGGTGGCGCTGTGCATGTTCGGACCGAGCATCGGCTGCCCGTCCGGGCGGTAGCGAAGCCCGTCGTAGCCGTGGTCGCTCACCACGACTACCGTGGCGTCGTCCGCGGCAAGCTCGATGAGGTCACCGAGGATCTCGTCGACGGCCTCGTAGTAGTGATCCATCACTCCACCCAGCGCCTCGATCTGGTTGGTCACGAGTTCGCGCACGTTCTCCGTCAGGGCGTCCCAGGCGATCTCGTCGGGGTGAGCCACGTGCCAGAATCGCTGGCTCACGACCTCGACGCCCCCCAGCAGGACGAACTCCGCCGTGACTCCCGGACTTGCGGTGAAGGCCAGCGCGACGTCGCGCATCGAGACCTCACCGGCGTACGCGGTGGCAAGGTCCATGAAGCTCTTCCCTATGAGAGCCTCCGGACCTAGATAGGACTCCACGTCCAGGAACCTCGAGACGTCTCTGCGGAGGTAGCTCCCGGGATGGGCCACGAGCGGATCGAACTCTCCCACGGCTCCCTCGGAAAAGAGCGCCGTCAGGTTCGGGAGCCTGTCTTCGGACGAAAGCCGCTCCACGATCGACAGGTCGAGTCCCTCGACGCCCA
>JAUWRQ010000082.1 GCA_030610515.1 Candidatus Eiseniibacteriota bacterium
ATACCGGTCGGCACCTCGAACTCGTAGTGCTGCGTGCGCCAGGCATCGTGCAGGAAGCAGCTCCACTCGACGCCGTTCCCGTCGTCGTAGTCGCCGGCGCAGTCCCAGATGTAGACCTTGGTGTCCATCCCACCTACGATCACCTCGATGTCGCCGTCCTCATCGAGGTCGGCGACGAGCGGAGAACCGTTTATGTCGGCGCCCGTTTGTATGGGCCAACCGGCCAGGATGGATCCGTCGATGTCGAAGCAGTAGAGCTTGCCGTTCGCGCAGCCGGTCACGATCTCGAAATCCGAATCCCCGTCTATGTCCGCGACCGCGGCACTCGACTGGCTGATCGCTCCCATAGAGATCGGCCAGCCGGGAAGATCGTTGCCCAGGTAGTCCTTGATGGTCAGGCTTCCGTAGTGACCGCCAAGCACGAGTTCCAGGCACCCGTCGCCCGTGACGTCGGCCAAGACCGGTGACGGTGAGAAATCACCCGCCAGCTGGATCGTCTGCGGCCACCCGGCCATCACGGTGGCATCCCGTTCGAGGGCCCACACTTTGTTCGCGTTGGAGCCCACGATCACCTCGAGGTCGCCGTCGTTGTCGATGTCGCCGATCGCGGGAGATGTGAAGGAGTTCGACTCGACCCAGAACGGCCAGCCTTCGACCCGGGACCCGTCGCTGTGCCACGCGTAGACGCTGTCGCACGTCGATGGCTGGATGATCTCGAGTTCCCTGTCGCCGTCCAAGTCGGCGACCGCGGGCGAGCCGTAGACCCACGACGCCTGCAGGGTGGCGAACACGCCCAGGGTCAGCGGATCGTTGTCACCGTCGATGTACTCAGACCCGTTGTAGCGCCAGCAGTAGAGCTTGCCGTCGGCGCAAGGAAGGAGGATTTCGCACCGTCCATCATGATCGAGGTCCGCCAACACGGGGCTGGCCCAGCAGAATTTCCTCGTCGTCACCGGCCATCCCGGAAGCACGGTCCCGTCCTCGCCGTTCCAGACGTAGACCTCGTACTCCGGATCGAGGTCGGTCCCAACGTTGGCCCAAGCAGGCGCCACGATCTCCATGCCGGCGTCACCGTCGACCTCGCCGAGCGCGGCGGACGCCCTGTAGCCTCCAGACCCGTCGACTTCGAAGATGCCTCCGGTGCGGGGGTCGCCATCGCCGTCCAGGATCTCGGTGCCGTCGGCGTGCCAGGCGTAGATGTGGTCGGAGGGGATGACGATCTCGAGGCTCCCGTCGCCGTCGACGTCCGCGCACGCGGGGCTGGCGTACATGCCGGCCTGCGTGTCCAGCGGCCATCCGAGCAGGCTCGGCGGGTTCGTGCTTATCGAGAGGAGGAGCGAGCTGTCGCTCCTGTTGCCCGACGAGTCGACGGCCACGACGTAGTAGTGATAGAGCGCGTTCTCATCCAAGCCTGTGTCGGAGTAGTAGGACGTCCCCTCGATGACGGCGTCGTTCGCCATCACGTACGGACCACCCACGTCGTAATAACGATAGACATCGTAGCCCAGGAGGTCAGGCTCGGGGACGACGTCCCACGACAGGTTGATCGTCGTGCCGTGAACATCCCCGTCGACCGTGTCAGGTCCCGCGGGCTTCGCGAAGTCGATGTACGAGGACCACGAGCGTCCCTCCTCGTCGGTCAGCGCGAGCCTGAAGTGGTCGCCGATCCCACCTTCCACCGTGAACGTGAATCCTCCGGCGCCCGCCGCGGTTGCGCCCGCGACCACGTCGCCCCACGAATCGGTGCTGTCGGTCACCGTCACGGCGGCAGCCGGATACCTGAGAGACCCCACGACGGCGCCTGCGTCGCCGTTCCCTTCATTCAGGAGCTCGATGGACACGTCGACCGTCTCCCCCACTTCGGGGACGCCGTTGCCGTTCCCGGCGGAGTCGTCCAGCTCGACGTAGAGCTGACGGAGATTCGGACTGTACAGTCTGAGCTCGAACTCCTCGGACCAGAGGAGGCGCGACCCCTCACTGAACTCGATCTCGAAAGAGGCGTCGTGCTCGTTGGGTGCATCGATCGTCACGGAGAATCGGAAGGCCGCTGCTGCGACTGACGACGAACCCGCGCCGATGTCGCCGAGAACTTCACTCCCGTCCTCCAACATGATGTAGGGGTCCATTGACGTCAGAGTGGCCGTGACCTGAGAGGCCGCCACGACTCCGGAGTTAGTTGCGCTGATGCCGAGCTCGATCGTCTCTCCACCCTCGATGAGACCATTGTCGTTCCCGTCGCTGCCACCGCTCGCATCGTCGTCGACCACCGACGACTCCAAGTAGACGTGCGCGTCTGAGGCGGCCTGAACCGTCGCGGTGGACTCGTACGGGATGTGCCCTCCCGCCGTCACCGTCACCGTGAGCGTGCCCGTCGTGTGGGGGACGAAATCGAGCGTCACCTGGCCCGACGCGGTCGTCAAGCCGCGCGCGTACACGTCGCCCGCCTTCTGCACGCAGACGAGCGCGCTGTCCACGGGACTGGGATCGGTCACAGTGACGGTCATCCCCGAGTCGCCGATCTGGACGCTCGCGGGGTGCCCGGCGGTCATCGAAACCGGTCTGCCTGTCCAGAGGGAAAGCTCGGGATCGCCCAGCAGCACGGTCGCAAGCTGCGTCCAGCGATCGGTGTTGTCCGCGCCAGACTCCACGTAGCTCGCGTGAAGCGCCTTGGCTTCCGCGCACACGGGTCCGGCCTTAATGACTCCCTGGTTATAGAGAAGATCCAGCCAATCCCAGTAGTACGACCTGGAGGTGGCCGGGAAGGCATAGCGCGTCGGCCCGAAGAGCGCCGTGGACCCCCCGTCCGGGTTGTTCATGAAGCGCTCGGCGATGCAGTCGTAGTCGATGGCTGTCGTGGTGCAGTCGAGCATCCACAGGAAGGAGGCCTTGCCCAAACCGTTCGAGAGGGCCGAAACCTCCGCCATCGTCATGTAGCTGCCGCTCCCGGCCCGCAGGATGTCCTTGTTGCCGTGGCCTATGTGCACGGCGATGTTGTATCCCATGTCGAGTGAGTCACCCATGGCGGAGGCGCTCAGGGGGTGCGTCGTCGGGAATTCGTCTCGATTGCTGTAGAGCTTGACGTTGTCTATCCACGCCGGCACGTACGTCATCGCCGGCTCGTTGATATCGGACGCCCCGTCGAGACTGTACGCGCCCCCTTCCCAGTCGTAGGGGAAGAGCACCTCGGCCAGGTACAGGTTCCTATCGGTGAAGTGCGGGACGGGCGTCTTCTCATAGGCCTCTATCTTGTCCAGAAACGTATCGACGTGAATCGAGTTCCTGACGGGCGCGCGTCCCACGAAGACGTCGGGATAGAGGTCCACGCTGTCGCCCGGGGCGCTCGCGCCTCTGTAGGCTTCGCCGAAGAGCTCGTCACCGTCGTCGTTCCAGTTGCCGTCGAGATCGCTGTAGTAGAGGTCGCACGGGATGTGGGCGCTACCGTAGTAGGTCGTGAACGCTTCGCGCACGGGGACGACGTCGGTGTCGCCGCCCAGGAGCACGTACGTAGTGCCCCACGACGAGTATGCGTCCTGTATGAAGAGCCGGATCCGCTCGGCCGTGTCGCAGCCGCCGGGGTAGCTGGAGTCGATCCACGACACCGTCTTCACAACGGCCGGAACGCCCTTCTTCGTCTTCCAGTCAGCAAGCTCCTGGAAGTAAGGCGCAAGCTCCTCGTTCGTCACGATCACATACTCGACGGGACTCCCCTCGAGCGAAGGCGAGTAACGAGGCTGGAACCCCTCGGGACCTATCTCCTCCACCACCTCCACGTCCGAACCCCGGGCGCCGGGCACGTCCTCCGGGTTCTCCACCATCCCTGCCACGAGCTTCCGGTACAGACGCGCCGACTCCGACGTCACGCGATAGCGCGATTGCGACCGGTCGGCTCCCCGACCCAGAATGAGCTCCACGGAGATGTCGGTCGCGAGCGTCAGTCGTCCGGACGACGGAGCGTACTGGAGCGGGTAGACCGCAACGCTCGCTATCCGGTAGCCCCCCAGATAACCGTCGCCCAGGTACCTGACGCGGCTACCAGGATACAGCGCGTCGCGTCCGTAGATCGAAGGGTCAGGGTCCGCCCACACGGGCGTCTCACCGATGGGCACCTCGGGCTGCGCCGGAAGAACCCGATGCGTTCCGGGAAGGACCTCCTCCTCGTACTCCACGAGTACGTCGTCCACACGAGCGTCCACCGGGATCACGAAACGGAGAATGCGAACCGGAAGCTCCGGTTCACCGACGCCGGCCAAGGGGCGACAGCCCTCGATGCTCAAGATCTCGTAGGCACCGAGCCTCTCAGTCCGCAGGTCGCCGACGTCGAACGATGTACGTGCGGTGCCCGAGAGGGCCGCCGCAGCGGTCGCCAGGGCGAGCATCGCGCCCACGGCAACCAAGACCCCGGAATGACGTCGCATCTTGAGAAAACCCTCCTGGATATGCGAAAGCAGAAGCCCGCTTCTACGTGACAACCACCGGCTTCGCCGCCTCAGAATCGAATCGGCACTCACGTGCCGGGCCAGAACGACTGACGCTGAGCGATAGCAGTGATCGGTAGAATCGAACTCCTGCTGGCTTGTCCTTGAGGGGCACGCGGCCCCGCTCACATACCTATCACAAAGTCTAGCACAGACTCGATTCGGTGTCAAGCCTGCTTGCCACCCCCGAGGGCCGGAAACGCCCACGCCTTGCCGATCTGGAAGCTCGGAAGCGGCCCACGCCCCGCTGATCTAGAGGCTCGGAAGCGCTACGCGCCCCGCTGATCTCAAGGCTCGGAAGCGCACGCGCCCCGCAACGCTCCCGGCCGAACACGAGTCCGCCGGGAAGCCAAGCCGGCCTCCCGGCGAATGTGACTCGCGACGATTGGTGGAGCCAGCGGGGATCGAACCCGCGACCTCTTGACTGCCAGTCAAGCGCTCGTCCCAACTGAGCTATGGCCCCACGCTGCAACCAAATCCATGGATGCATCTTAGCATCCCTGACGTCCCAGTCAAGGCCAATGTCCCACACGGAAGGCAACCCACGGGTACATCGTGACCCACCGAGCAGTCAGAGGAAGCCGGCTTGCCTCGGCCTCCGGCGGGCTCGCTTCCGAGCCTCGTGCACCCGGCTTCCGACCGGGTGACAAGCTGACCCCCTCCGCGTCTTGACCCTCGCCCCGAACCGATGCTAGAGTCGCCACACAGCCGGAGTGGCGGAACTGGTAGACGCGCGGGACTCAAAATTCCGCGGGCCTTTGGCCCGTGCCGGTTCGAGCCCGGCCTCCGGTACCAGAACGGATGAGGGGCCGCCTCCTGGGCGGCCCCTCCTGATCTTCCATGCATGCTGCATGTGCTTCCACCCCCCCTTGAGGCGGGGCTCGTCTCACCCGCACCCCTAGTCGATCAGGTCCTCCGGGATGCCAGGGCCCTGGTCGATGATGACCGCGTCGTACCAGCCTCCAGTGGCCGTCACGGCCACGGTCGCCACGTCCGTTCCGTAGTCCGAGTCGATCGGATACGCGCTCGATGTCGTCCGGTTCACGTAGACCACATAGTCCATCTCGTAAGCGTAAGCCCAACCGAGTTCCATGTTCTCGATGTGATACGAGCCCGACGCGTCGGTAACGACGTAGTACTCGACGCACTCGCCGCAGTCCACCTCGCCACACACTCGCACGTCGATCCCGGCGAGAGCCGAGCCCCCGCTCGAGCGAACCGTACCGCCTATCGACCCCTCGATGCCGGTCCAAGACGACTCCGGACTCACCATGCTGCACCCGCTCAAGCCGAGAGCGGCCACAGCGACCACGGCGGCAGCCACCACCGCGCCATGCATTAGCCGACGCCTGCTCCGCATTGTGCTTTCCTCCTCTACCTCCGACCACCCGGCCGGGGCCACGAACCTGGTGCCAAGCCGTCCGTCATTCATGAAGCCCTGAGCCCGCCGCCGCGGACGCTCTGACACACCCCCAGACAACTCCATAGCACTCTTCGTCTTGTCTTAGCTGCATAGACTATGCCAAGGTAGGCTTGCAATGGGCGCCCGTCACCGTCGCAGCGCCCAGGCACG
>JAUWRQ010000012.1 GCA_030610515.1 Candidatus Eiseniibacteriota bacterium
AACACCCTGCCCGATAGCCTCGATAACAGTGTCGGCGGCGAGATGGAACTCGGTCCCCGGCACGTCCTCGGCGTTCGACGGAACCAGGAGCCCTGGCACCCTCCACCGGATGCCGACACCCTCGTAGCCGGCGACCGCTCCGTCCTTCTCTGATATGCCAACGGGCCGCGTCCTCGTGTGGAACTCGATGCCTTCGCTCTGCGCCAGTTCTACCTCGGAACGGAAGGCCGGCATCTCGTCGCGAGATTCCAGGCAACACAGGTCGACGCGGGAGGCCCCGAGTCTGAGAGCGGTCGACGCGGCGTCTATCGCGACGTTGCCGCCGCCGATCACGACAACCCACTCGCCGACGTGAGGGCGCTCGCCGGCGGCCGCATTCGAGAGGAACTCGCCCGCCAGGAACACGCCCGACAGATCCTCTCCGGGAAGCCCTATTCGGTAGGACCTCCAGAGACCCGTGGAGACGAAGACGGCGTCGAAGCCCTCGTCGAGCAGCCCGGCGGGGTCCTCAACGGACTCACCGTATCTCAGCGCGGCGCCCAGTCGGGAGACGTACGTGAGCTCCGACTCCGTGAAGACCGGGTCGAGCCTGAACGGCGGGATGCCTCTCGTCAGCACGCCGCCGGGCGCGTCGGCTCCGTCGAAGATCTCGACGTCGACGCCCGCCCGCCTGAGCTCGGCCGCCGCCGCGAGTCCGCCCGGCCCCGCACCGACGACGGCTACGCGTCCACCCATATCACCCACGTCGGGAAGAGGCGCGACCTCCGCGAGCTCGGCGTCGCCGGCGAAACGCTGCAGACCCGCGATGTCTATTGGAGTGTCCAGCGCCGCCCTCGTGCAGTGCTCCATGCACAGGATCTCCTGCGGGCAGACGCGTCCGCATATGCCGACTAGGATATTCGCTTCCCGCACGAGTCTCGCGGCGCCGCGGAAGTTGCCGAACCTTATCTTCCGTATGAAACGCCTCACATCCACGCCAGCGGGGCATCCGTCGTTGCAGGGCGGCTCATCACACATGAGACAACGCGAGGCCTCTATCACCGCCTCATGCTGCGCGTACGTGCGCCCCTGTTCTCGAAGCTCATCGGGGACAACGGGTCTCCTGTTCATTGCTCAGCCTTTCAGGTCGAGAGACGCGCCGAGCGCGTACTCCCCTCGCCCAGGCCCTCCTGACAGGCGGATCGAGATCCCCATCCTCCCAGAAGCGCCGATCTTCAGGCGAATATACCACCTCGCTCCCGACGCGTTCAAGGTGCGCAGGGCGAATTCCCCCGGCAGTCGTGGTTCATACTGCACGATGGCGGGGACGGAGCCCCACGACGTAGCGGAGGTGGCACCCACCGAGAGCAACGAGCGATCTCCGATGGAAGTCTCCCATCTCGCTGAGATCGCGCGGAGCCTCCCGAGTTCCTCGCCCTCGCGAGTCGAGGTGACGGTCGTGAACGTGACGCGGAGCGGATCGCTCCCCGCGGTGCGAAGCGACAGGCGCACGCGCGTCGCCGTCGTCGCGCCGGTCTCGTGCGTTTCGTCACCGCCCGCGGGCGCCTCGCCCTGAGGATCGTCGCCGTCCGCGTCGTCTCCCGCGATGTCGGTCCGGACACGGAGCTCGGCGCCGAACGTACCGACTCCCGCTACCCGTGCCTCCGCCCCCAACGTTGTTCGATGTCTCACGTCCGGGAGTTCCTCGTGGTACGATCTCCACGGTCGCCCGGACACCAGCATCTCCGCCCGTAGCCGCGAGCTCCTGACCGGCTCGTACTCGAACCCCATCCAACCGCATGTCCCGTTCTGCCCGCCGGACACGCCAGGGAGTCCACCGCCACGTGGCAACCAGAACCCTCGCGAGAGATGCCCGCAGCCGAACCGGGCTCGCACGCTTCCTCTGCGGACGCGGGCCGCCACGACGAACGCGTGCCCTCCGAAGGACGTCATCGCTCCCTCTGCTCCCAGGACCCACTCAGCCGCCGAGCATCTCACGTCGAACGACGCGGCGGAGAGTTCTTCGCCGTGAAAACGAAACCTCTGGCGTTCCGGGTCGCCGCGAGCCAGACCAGGGGTGTAGACAAGAGACAGCGCGGTGCAACCGACGTCCAACGCGCTCATCGGACTCGCGGAGAGACGTCCTGCCAGACACGTCTCTGTCAGCGTGTTCAT
This sequence comes from Candidatus Eiseniibacteriota bacterium, assembly GCA_030610515.1. Taxonomy (GTDB): domain Bacteria; phylum Joyebacterota; class Joyebacteria; order Joyebacterales; family Joyebacteraceae; genus WJLY01. Next base: position 2,155 of record JAUWRQ010000012.1, read on the forward strand.
CCCGGACCGCTCGCCGTCCGTCCGATGATGCCCGGAGGTCCGCAAGGAGCTCGCCAGCCCGTCCTCGTCCATGGTGGCGTCGAGCTGTGTGCGTGTCGCCAGGAGCGCCACATCGAGTGGTCCGCGACCTGCCCGGATGTGCGCGCCCCTCAAGGACGCGACCTCGCCGGCCCCGTCGTAGCCGCGCGCCCGGTCCGACCGACGCGGAAACGTAGCGACGCCCGTGAAGCTGCCTCCCGCGAACAGCAGCCCCTGACCCCAGTCGACGAGCACGTCCCCCGCTTCGCAGGAGAGCCTGTACGAGCCGGGGCCGCCCGAGGGCGCCCGCCATGACGCGTGGAACGCGGTGTGATCGAAGAGCTGTCGTTCCCACGGGTCGCGTTCGAATGAGACGCCTGCGCGCCACGCTTCCCCACCAGCAAGCCTGAATCTCGCGAAGGGCGCCGCCGCGTCCCCAACGTCCCCAACGCTCCGCATCCCCCACCGATCACCCGGGTCCACCCGCCACGAGGAGCGAACCCGAACGCTCCACGTGATTTCGTTCGAATCATCCTGCCGGCTCGTCGCCGCGAGCGCTCCGGACGACTGCCCGCAGGTCACGTACGGCCTGATGGCCCTCACGAACCCAGAGGAGAATCGGGGCGACGCAGCGAGGTCCTCGACCGTATCGAAGCCACCCTTCTCCCGCCGAAGCGCGACGATCGCCGCGGCGTCCGCCGGGTCGAGACCGGGAATGCGTGCGAGCTCGTGCACAAGGGCCGCGTTCAGGTCGAGCGGGTTCGCCCGGAACGCCGCTGCCTCTCTCATCAGCACGCTGAGGAACTCACCCGCCTCCGGAACGTCTCCATCGTCGCCGCTCCACGAGAGGAGAGCGTCGGACATCGGAGTGTCGTCGTCCCGAGCGTGTTCTTCTGCACGGACGAGCCCCGGACTCACGAGAATGAACACGAGAAGCGGCGCAGCGCACGCGGCGCTACTGAAACAACGATATCGTCGCAAAGGAACTGACTCCCAGCTCGGGGTGCCATTGGCAGGCAGCGTCCACAACAAGCTTCCTCGCTCCAAGAGGACGCGCGGGAACGGACACGCCGATCCCGGCCGCGAAGAGACCTGGTCGTGTTCCCGTCCCCGCACGCAACGTGAGTACGCGCGTCACATCGAACTCCACTCCCAGCGTTGCTCCGGGCTCGAACCCTGTCTCCAGCAGGGCCGACGTAACGAGGACAAGGCGATCGATCGCCATCGACGCTCCCAACACGCAATGTGACGCGACAGGCGACCCCCGGATCGACGCGCCGCCGACGTTCAGAAAGCGGCAGTGGGCTGACAGCCGCTCCAGCAGCGTCGCGCTCACACCCGCGTCGACGACCGCCGACCACTCGTCCTCCACTCCGCGCGCGGACAGGCCGAGGGCGCGGACCCGAAGATCGACGAGAGAGCCACGTTCGACGCGCCGGGATACGCCGAGGCCCAGCACACGCTCCTGGTACACGGGAGAACCGAACGCGGAGAGTTCCACTGCGATGCCCACGCGCCCCGCGCGCGACAGGAGAGCCCTCCAGCCGCGGACCTCCGGGAGCCCGAAGAGCTCCCACGCCGAGAGCTCGGCGCTCCACCGCACGCTGTCGTCCGCCGCCGCGATCCACGTTCCGCCCGGTCGCCCGAGCGCCGCCAGACCCGCAGTCCGCGCATCGGGCCAGGGGTCTTCGAACGCCCCGCACGCGGCCTCGGCCATCGCGAGAACCACCGCGAGAAGAGTCATCGCGTGAGCCGTGGAAAGAGCCGCAGAGAGAGCCGCCAGCGGGTGAGCCGCGGAAAACGCCGGCGGCGGGAGAACAGCCGCCGCGCTAGCGCACGAGGCCCAGAGCTCTCTTCTCGTCAATGAACACCCCCTTGCGAGCGTCGATGGCCTCGAACCTCACCACGTACAGCCCGGACGGAAGGACCTGACCTGTTTCATCGCTCCCGTCCCAGAGAACCTCCACCCTGGAGGCGGAGGCACGATGATCGACCAGCGTTACCCTCTTCCTCCCCCTAACGTCATAGATCGAGACGCGAATGGTCGCCCTCGCCAGCGGCAGATCGTAGGAGATGACGGTCCGGTCGCTCTGGCCGTCGCCGTCGGGCGTGAACGGGTTGGGCGCCACGTGGAGGCGACCCTGAGCGGGCGAGGCGGGCAGGAAGATGCTGTTGTCCGCACACGGCGTCGACCCGACAGGGTCGACGGAGCTTCCCCAGTTGCACGGCTCGTCCGCTGAGACATCGATGCGCACCCGCTCCAGGGAGATCCCTCTCTCTCCGCCCCAGGCATCGTCGTACCGCACGCGCTCAATCGGAGTCCCGAACGCATCGAGAAGAGCAACCGTGTCGTCCGCCGAGAGGGCCTCCCACCCTGCCGTGCGGACCACGCGGCACGCGGACCCGGCCTGCACTGCGGCCGTGTCCCGCGCGACAACGATGTACGCGCCTGCCGGCACGATCGGAGCCGAGTCCGGCGGCGGCACGATCGGGTACGTGTCCTCATCGTCCCCGAGCAACCACCCGGTCGGGTCGATCGGACCGTCCGACTCGTTCCGGAACTCGACCCACTCCGTGCCGCCCTCCTGGGGTGAGAACATGATCTCGCTCAGTCTGAGAAGCCCCCCGGGAGCACCCACGGTGAAGCTCGTGGCCGCCGCATCGTTCCCGGGACTGCCGTCGTTCGGAGCGGACACCGTGACGAGCGCCTCGTGGTATCCGGAGACGAGCGGGCACTGGAGCGTCACGTGTACGGTGTCGCGGGGAGACAGCTCGACGTCGATCGGAACCGTCGACACGGGCAGACTTCCTCCGTCCAGGAAGACCGCGAGCGATGCCGTTCCCTGCGCCACTGTCATGGAACCTTCGTTCCGCACCACAGAACGGAGCGCGGGTGGCTCCGACTCTCCGAAGACGACGGCTCCCGCGTGCACTACCTCGACGGAGAGGTCGACCTCGGGCGAGTTCCCGGCCCCGGGCGTAGGCGAAGGCTCTGGACGGAAGTCGAACGCGTTGTCATCGTGGTCGTAGCAATCGGGGCTCCGCGCGAGCGAGCTCCCCGAGGGGACGTCCTCGGCCGGGCTTCCCTCGTAGTATTCGTGGAAGAGCGGCTCGCCCCACCCGACAACGTCGACTACGTTCTCCCCGTCCGTCAGGCGCAGTCCGTCGGGGCCGTTCTGAAGGTCCAGGGCGGTAACGAAGTCAGGCTCCGGAACGACGGCCGACTCGCCGATGAGGAGGATCCCACCGACCTCGATGTAGTCGAAGTCACCGCCTATCCACTCGACGGTCCAATCGTCGGGATTGGCGCCGTTCCCGGTCTCGAGCGTCCAGCCGCCCAAGGGGACGCCCTCACGTCCGCAGTTCACGAGCTCCACGAACTCGAGACCGGTGTCAGAACCTTCGGGGTCGTAGAGAATTTCGTTGATGACGACATGTGACGTCGGCGGTGACGCCGAGCTTGAGGGGGAAACCAGATGCGAGAGAACTGCGGACAAACAGAGAGACATAACGGCAAGCGAGAGTAGACCCGGCCGCATCCACGACACCTCCCAGGGGCGCTGCGAAGCTCATCAGGGCATGCCCTTCCTCCTTCTCATCGCCCACTCGGCGGAGAGCAAGCCGACCAGGACAATCAGGGGCCACGAGGAGTTCCAGAGCTCGAACTCCCTCCTCACGGTCGTCTGTCTCCTCTCGAGCGGCACGGACTCCGGAAGGTCGTCGATCATCTCGGGCGACAGGTAGCTACCGCCGCTCTCCTCCGCGAGCCGCCTGAGCGAGCCCGGGCGCCTGCGGATCTCAGCGTCCTCGAGGCTGAACTCCTCGATGGTAAACTCGCCGGAAGCTACTCCCATGACCTCATCACCGACCAGGCCGCGCGCGCTGAACACGTAGCGCCCGGGGGCGAGCGGATCGGCGTCACCGCGGTAGAAGTCGCCGTCCTGAAGGAGCGCTAGCGTCGCAACGGGCGCGGCCGCCTCGCCCGTCGCCACGTCGACAGTAACGGCCGCGTCTCGCGCCAGACGGTAGTCGCTGCGATATACCTGCGCGGAGAACCGCACGACCTCCCCGGCCGGATAAACGTCTCTGTCCGTCTCGACGGTGACGCTGGCCAGCTCGCCTCTCGCGGTGAGCCATCTCGCCGAGTTCGCGATCAGGAGATCGAAGACATCCGGCTCGCTCGGTCCCGCCATCTTCCATCGCCAGAGATCTGACGCGGCGATCGCCACGACGTTCCCGGCTCCCGCCCTCGCGCTCAGAGCCACGGGAACGTCGATGTCGCCTCGTGAGTCAGCGACGAGCAGCGTCGTCGCCTCGGGTCTCGCGGACCACCACGGATCCAGCGCGGTCCAGACTGGAGGAAGCTCCTCCCAGAGTAACGCGTTCTCGAACCGGCCGTCCTCGATGCGCGTCAGAGGCGAGACCTCGCCTGGGCCGGTGAGCCTGACCCTCGACTCGGCCACGTCGATCGTGCGCGCCCGCGACACCGTGACGGGCATGAGGGCGGCGAGACCGCCTTCCGGAGGAGGCGTCGCGGGCGGAAGCCCAACGACCAGGAGTCCCCCTCCTCTGTTCCGAACGAAGCGCTCGAGCCAGTCCCCGGGAACGGGGGGGTCCGACCAGTCCGGCTCGACCAGAACGAAGAGGTCGTAGGACAGGAACTCATCGAGCGTCTCGGGGGCGTCCGAATCCCGCTCGATGGCCGAGCCTGCAAGACGTGCGAACGTCGTGAGCTCGATGTTCCCGTCGGATTCGAGCTCGCGGCGGATGAACGCGTAGTCCCACCCGGGCCGTGAGGCCACGAGCAGTACGCTGAGCTTGCCTCCCAGGGTATTCGTGGCCACGACGCGTCGGTTGTTCGCTACCGATAGCTCTCCGGCCGCACGCGGGACGGAGATGGTGTAGGTGTGCACTCCGGGGGAGGACGGAACGACGCTGAACCGAACGACCACCTCCTCACCGCTTCCCGACAGCTCGACGGTGGCGCGGTCGAGGACCTCGCCGTTCTCGCGGAGCTCAACGGTGGAGCTCGCTCCACGGAACCCGATGCTCGAGATCGTCGCCTCTATGGGCAGCGCCTCCCCCGCGTACGAGATCCTGTTCGTGAGCGCCTCGCGCACGGCCACGTCTGTGGCCTCCTCCGCGCTCCCGACCCCAAGCGCGTATACCGGGACGCCGAACGGTCTCCAGGCGTCCACGACGCTTCCACCGCGGTTCGTGGCACCGTCCGTTGCGAGGACAATGGCCGCGAGACCGTCGGGGATCTCCCGCCTCAGCTCCGAGAACGCCGCGCGCATGTCCGTCACTCCACCCGTGAAGTCGACCTCGGAGACGATCCTCCCTCGGTACGTGTCCAACGGCTCAACGTCCCCCGCGAAACCGAATGCGCGGACCTCGGCGTCTCTGGCGACGCGCTCGACGATGATCTCGTTCAGGAGAGCGATGGCCTCATCTCCGCGCCGCATTCCGCCGGTGCCGTCGGCGATGGCCATGCTGCGGGACGTATCGAGGAGCACCGCGACGACGGGCCTCTCGCTCCCGGTCCTCGTGAGACGCACCACGGGCTCCAGGAGAACGAAAACGACGACGGCCAGAGCGCCGATGCGAAGAACGAGGAGTGTTCGGCGAAGCGCAGGGCTGACGGCGGGTGGCACCCGCCGGTAGAGCATGAACGCTCCGAAGAGGAGCGCCGCCAGCACGGGTGCGAAGACCCAGGCGTGTTGCTGATTGAGGAGGACTCTCAACGCTCATCGCTCCCTGCTCGAGGGGCGACGGACACCTCCGCTTCCCACCCGTGAGCTCCCTCGAACACCCGAAACACGAGCCCACCATCGGGCTCGAGGATCGATTCCGCACCGACGGTGTCGTCGCGAACGCTCTCGGTAAGGGGCACCGGCGCCTCGAAGCGAACCAGGAGTCGAGGAGAGCTCCTGTCGGAAGAGACGCTGAAGCGGCCCGACCTGCCGTCATCGGCGACGTCGCAGAAGACGGAGACGCGCCCCTTGCCGACGCGCACGCTCGCCTGAGCCCAGGCGAGATCGCGCGGCAGGGCGGGGCGAAAGCGGAGCTCGCCCCGCGGCACGTCGGGCACGACCCCCAAGTAGTCCTGGTAGAAGTTCCGAAGGAACTCGGCGAGGCTCCACGCCTGCGACACGGCGCCCGCCACATTGACTCCCGCCTCCGGAGGGACTCCGTTCCGTAGCTCCGGAAGCGTTCCGGCCGCCCCCTCGTCGTACAGAAGCTCCGAGAGCACTTTCGTCTGCTCCCAGGCAGCCTCCACGAGACCCAGCTTCACGTACGCGGAGACCACCGGCCCTGTGAGCCTGACCCAGACGTCCCCGTTGTGGTACGCCTCGTCGAAGTGATAGCGGTCGAGGTCGAGGTGCCTCGGATGGAAGCCCGGGTCGCTCGGGGCGAGCGACGCGACTCCGTGCGGGAGCACGCAGGTCTCGCTCACGAGCCTGACCACTTCCTCCTGCTTCCCGCGCGGCAGCAGCTCGTTCCAGGGCACGGTAACGGCGAACACCTGGTTGGGCCGGAGCTTCCCGTCGGGTGTTCCGTCGGGATCCAAGTGATCGTGCAGACGGGCGCGGTGCTCATCCCAGAACATCCTCTCGAACGACTCGCGAACCGTCTCCGCGAGCTTCGTCCACCGTTCGTGCAGGTCCCCACGCCCGACCAACCCGGCGATCTCAGCACCCGAGCGGAGCGCCGTGTACCACAGCACCTGGACCTCGACCGCCCTGTCGCCGCGTGGCGAATGAGGACTCGACTCACCTCCGGCGTCCATCCACGTCTCCGCCTGCCCGTGGCGGAGCAGCGCGTCCTCGTCCACGCGCTTCTCGAGCGCGCCCTCCAACGCCACCTCGACCGACGGGAGGATGCGGTCGGCGAACTCGACGTCGCCAGTGTAGCGAACGTACTCGCAGGCCTCTCGGACGAACCACCAGGTGCCGTCGGCGGTGTTGTAGTGCGTCTCGCCCGGCATGGCAAGATTGGGGATGCGTCCCAGATGGGGACTCGCCGCGTCCGTCTCCTGCATGGAAGCGAACGTCTCGAGCACCTCGCGCGCGGTCTCGAACTCGCCTCTGACGAGGCACGCCCCCGGAAGACAGATGAACGTGTCGCGCCCCCAGTAGCTGGGGAACCAGTGGAGTCCGGCGAAGATCCCTCGACCGAGCTGGTTCATGATGAGCCCGTCGATCGACGCCGCGGACCACATGAGGGAGTTCCGGTAGTCCCGGTCCCGCATCGCGACGCCGAGTTCCTCCATCGTGTCGGATACCCGACGCATCTTGCGGTCATAGAGGGCGAACTCCTCCTTTATCCCTCGAGCGGCCAACTCGACGGTTTCGTCCAGCTCGTCACCCACTGCGACGCTGAAGGCGGCGCTCGCCGCGAACTGGTCGTCGCCCTCAAATCGGAACTCCAGCCGTCCTGGAGCGTAAGGGACGGCCCAGCCCATCGCGCGCCTCGCCGCGTCCTTAGTGTATGTCGTCTGCCGATAGCCCGGCTCCGGACTGAACTCGACCGGACAGTCGGACGCGAACGCGACCCAGACAGGGTAGTCGTCTTCGGATGTACGCTCGGGGTGATCGATCCTGCGCAGGGCGAGCACCCTGCGCTCCTCATCCCAGTGGACGTCGTAGTCGGGACGCCGCTCCTCCCAGATACTACGGATGTCGATGCGGGGAAGAAACGCGGCGCGCCCACGGTAGCTCGTGCTGTAGGTGAGAATGAGCAGGTTCAGCTCGTCCGCCAGAAAGACGGTCTCCGTGGTCTGCTCGACGATGTGCTCCCGGGTCATGCTCTGCGGGAGCACGCAGGCGCTCTTGACGCCCCACGAGGACAGCGGCGTGTCGC
>JAUWRQ010000257.1 GCA_030610515.1 Candidatus Eiseniibacteriota bacterium
AAGCGTCCGATCATGGGCGAGATCGCGGTCCGAAACTCGGACGTCGTCATCGTGACGTCGGACAACCCTCGCACGGAGGCCCCCGGATCGATCATCGACGACATCATGGCCGGGCCCGGTGAGGGGAGGAGTGACGCCCAGATCGAAGTCATCGAGGACCGGCGCGAGGCCATCGAGCGCGCCGTGTCGATAGCGGCGCCCGGAGACGCAGTGCTCATTGCGGGCAAGGGACACGAGGACTACCAGATCCTCGGAGACCAGAGGATCCACTTCGACGATCGCGAGGAGGCGAAGGCCGCGGTCGAGAGGCTCCGCCGGAGTCGGTGAACGGATGGAGAACGTGACGCTCAGGGATGTCTCGAGAGTCTTGAACGCCTCTGACCAGGAAGTGCCGAACGTCCCGGTAGGAGGTGTCTCGATCGACTCGCGCACGACGGTCAACGGGGAGCTCTTCTTCGCGATTCGCGGTGAGCGATTCGACGGGCACGAGTTCGTCGAGGACGCCCTGGACAAGGGCGCCGTCGCCGCGGTCGTCTCGAACGACGGCGCCGTCGATGCGGCCAGTGACGTTGCGTCCCGCGGCGCAGGAGGCACCCTCTTCCATGTCGCGGACACCGTTCGGGCCCTTCAGAACCTCTCGTCGTGGTACCGCGGCAGGTTCGACCTGCGAGTCGTGGGCATCACCGGCACGAACGGCAAGACGACGACGAAGGACATGACGGCGGCTGTCCTGTCGACCGCGTTCAGGACGGCGAAGACCGAAGGTAATCTCAACAACCACCTGGGTGTTCCGCTCACTCTCCTCGGTCTTAGGAGCGAGCACGAAGTCGCCGTCATAGAGATGGGGATGAACCACCCTGGCGAGATCAGAATGCTGTCTGAGCTGGTGCGGCCCGACGTAGGAGTCATCACGAACGTGGCGGAGGGGCATCTTGAGAGCATGGAGACGCTCGAAGCCGTGGCGGAAGCGAAGGGAGAGCTCCTGGAAGCGCTTCCCGCCGACGGCGCCGCCGTACTCAACGCAGACGACCCGCGGGTCATGGCTCAGGCGGCGAGGACCAACGCACGAGTCACGACGTTCGGCCTCCGCAGCGGGGCCGACGTCCGTGCCTGCGGCGTCGGAGTGAACGCGAACAGCGGCAACGACGGAGGGCCCGAGGCCTGGCCCCCCGCGCGCGCCTCCTTTGAGCTCGCGGGCAACGGTGTCGTCGAGTTGCCGGTACCCGGCAGGCACAACATCTCGAACGCGCTGGCGGCTCTCGCCGTCGGGGACGTTCTCGGCGTCGACAGGAAGAGGGCGATCGAGGGCCTCCGAACGTTCGAGCCGAGCCCGATGAGGATGTTCGTGTCGAGGGTGGGAACGTGGACCGTTCTGAACGACGCATACAACTCCAACCCCGGTTCGCTCGCCGCGGCGCTCGACGCGCTCGAGGCGATGGCGGCCGGGAGGCCGTCCGTGGCGGTGTTGGGTGACATGCTCGAGCTCGGCGGGAGGAGCCGGGACGCGCACCGCGAGGCGGGCAGACGAGCCGTCGAGAGTGGCGTCGGCCACCTGATGCTGTTCGGCCGCGAGGTCGAGGGACTCAGGGAGGGCGCGCTCGAAGCCGGTATGACACCCGAGAGAGTGAGATTGTTCGACGACAAGACCGCGCTCGTGCGCGAGCTTGGTGAGCTCCAGGTACGCAACGCGGTGATTCTGATCAAGGGGTCGCGCGGAATGCGCATGGAGGAAGTGGTTGAGTTGCTGGTGAAGGAGGCGCCCGCCTCCTGACCCGGCGGAGCCTTCGGGCTTCCCATCGGAAAAGGGCTGTCATGTTCTATCATCTCCTTTATCCCCTGCGGGACTACATCAGCGCCTTCAATGTGTTCCGCTACATTTCCTTCCGATCGGCGTACGCGGCGGTGACAGCCCTGCTCATATGCTTCCTCCTAGGCCCCTTGTTCCTGCGGATGCTCCGCAGGCGGCAGCTCACGGACGGCGTGCGGGAGTTCGCACCCGACTCGCACGCCTCGAAGGCGGGCACACCCACGATGGGAGGCCTGCTCATTCTCGTTGCGACGCTCGTCCCGACGATCCTGTGGGCGAGGCTCGACAACAACTTCATCTGGATCATGGTGGTGGCGACACTCTGGCTCGGGATCGTCGGATTCACCGACGACTTCCTCAAGGTCGTCAAGAAACAGCGGAAGGGGCTCGTGGCGCGGTACAAGCTCGCGGGCCAGCTCGGACTGGGTCTCCTGATCGGGCTCTTCATCTACTACAACGGAGTCATCTCGAACCCGACCGATATCCAGGTTCCGTTCTTCAAGGACGCGGTCATCTCGCTCGGTGCCCTCTACGTGGTCTTCGTGATGCTCACAATCACCGCGAGTTCGAACGCCGTGAATCTGACCGACGGACTCGACGGACTCGCAATAGGCCTCACGGTTTTCTGCGCCATCGCGTTCGCCGCCATGAGTTACGTCACAGGCCACGTCAAGTTCAGCGAGTACCTGAACATCCCGTACATCGCGGGTACGGGGGAGCTCGCCGTCTACTGCTCGGCGCTCATCGGGGCGTCGCTCGGATTCCTCTGGTTCAACGCGCACCCGGCCGAGGTCTTCATGGGCGACACGGGGTCGCTCGCGGTCGGAGGGGCGCTCGGGACCCTCGCGGTTCTCATCAAGAAGGAGATCTGGCTCGTCATCGTGGGGGGCGTCTTCGTGCTCGTCGCCGCCTCGGTGATCATCCAGATTCTGTCGGTGAAGCTCCGGGGGAAACGGGTCTTCCTCATGTCACCCCTGCACCATCACTTCCAGCAGAAGGGATGGCCGGAGAGCAAGATAGTCGTTCGTTTCTGGATAGCGGGGGCTCTCTTCACGCTCCTGGCGCTCTCGTCGCTCAAGCTGCAGTGACGCCGGACGTCCGGGACTGGTGAGAGGAAGAGAATGATTACAGGCTGGGCCGACGACAGGAAGAAGACGGAGCCTCGGAAGAGCGTCGGGATCGGCGTGAGAGCCGATCTGAACGGTCGCCGCGTCGTTGTGGTCGGCTTGGCAAGGAGCGGCGTGGCGGCCGTGGAGCTTCTGCTCTCGAAGGGAGCGAGAGTCACGGCGACGGACCTCCGCGATGAGACCGAGCTCGAGCTCGGTCCCGATCCGTGGAAGGGCCGTGATGTGAGACTGGAGCTGGGTGAGCATCCCGCGGGGGTGCTGCACCACGCTGACCTCGTCGTCGTGTCGC
>JAUWRQ010000283.1 GCA_030610515.1 Candidatus Eiseniibacteriota bacterium
CCCTGCTCGGGGTTCTACTCGGGGCCGTCGTCGTTTGGTTCGCGACGGCCCTGGACCTTGCCCTCGGCGAGCGCTCGGTGTCGATCGCTGACCTTGTGCGAGCCCAGGTCGACCAGCCGTTGCTCTGGATCATCGACCTTGCGCCATTCCTGCTCGGGACGCTCGCCTACATCGTCGGACGCCGCCAGGATGAGGTGCTTCGTCTGAACGACGAGCTCAAACGGAAGGTCGGCGACCTTCTCGCGGCCAACGAGGCGATCGCGAATGAGATGGTCGAGCGTCAGCGGCTCGAGGAGGAGCTCTATCACTCGCAGAAGCTCGAGGCGATCGGACAACTCGCGGGCGGCATAGCGCACGACTTCAACAACTTGCTGACCGCGATCATCGGTTACACGGACCTCATTCTGACCACGCTCGAGCCCGACGAACAGGTCTTTGACTACGCCAAGGAGATCAGGGGAGCAAGCGACCGCGCGGCAGCACTCGTGCAGCAGATCCTCGGGTTCAGTCGGAAGCAGATGGTGAGTCCTCGGATCATCGATGGAAACAGCGTGCTTCGCGACTCGCGAGCGCTGCTCGATAGGGTGATCGGGGAGAACATCCGCCTCGACGTCATCGAGACCGAGCAGAATGAAGCGATCTTCATCGACCCGGTGCAGATAGAGCAGATCCTCATGAACCTCGTCGTGAACGCCCGCGACGCGATGCCGGACGGTGGAAGCGTGACCGTGAAGGCCTCTCGCGTCGAGTTGGGGCCGGAGGATTGTGAGTTGAACATCGACGCCGTTCCGGGCAAGTACTTCCTTCTGGAGGTGATGGACGGCGGCGTCGGGATGGACGAGGGGACGATGAAGCGGATCTTCGAGCCGTTCTTCACGACGAAGGGGCGGGCCCAGGGAACCGGTCTCGGGCTGGCCACGACCTACGGCATCCTGAAGCAGAACGGCGGCTTCATCGACGTTCTCTCGCATCTGGGATCCGGGAGCACGTTCCGCGTGTTCCTCCCGCTCCGCGAGACCGAGGTGCGTTCGGACCGGCATCTGGATGAGACGGCACCGACACGAGGCACCGAGTGCGTGCTGCTCGTCGAAGACGAGGACGAGGTCCGCAAACTGGCCTCGACCGTCCTGCGCGAGTGGGGTTACGAGGTTCTCGAAGCCGAACACGCCGAGGAGGCCGTTCGCATCTGGAGCGAGCGGCGCGACGCCATCGACCTTCTTCTCACCGACGTCGTCATGCCGGGTGCGGACGGCCGGACGCTGAGCAGGCGCCTGAGAGAAGAGCGACCCGACATCCCGGTGCTCTTCATGTCCGGCTACGACGAGGAGATGATCGACAGGCACGCCGACGTGGTCGATACGAGCCAGTTCCTCGCCAAGCCCTTCACCGCGCAGAAGCTGACCGGCAAGGTGCGCGAGGTACTCGATGCCGAGCCGGTGGGCGTCGCAGGCGGAAGCGCGACATGATCCCGCTTGACCGGACCGCCGGCCACCGGGTAGACTGTGACGTGTGGTTTCGAATCATCCACTCTGAGAGGAGGTGCCTTGTGTCGGTGACGAGAGAGTTCCGTTCGGCGGGAGCGCACCTCGAGATGCCTGCCCGATAGCCATCCTCGCGTAGCAGCACTCAGGTAGCGACGCTTCGGGAGCCCCTCGCAAGAGGGGGTGTACCTCGTTGTGCGTTTCCCCGCGTGAATCTCAGCTCACATCCAATGCTTGAACAGGGAGCAAGAGAGAGATGAACGATCATCTTAATGGGGACGAGCGCCTCGAATCCGGCGTCGTCTTCAGAAAGGCACGGGGTCTGTACGACGTCATGACGGACGACGGGCAGGTTCAGTGTTCGATATCGAGCAAGCTCAGGAAGCATCTGTTCCATCCGACGTCCGACCCGAACTCGGGGACCTCGCGCAGTGTGCAGCGCGTCGGGGACATACACATGGTCGATCCTGTGGCGATAGGAGACGAGGTCCTGTTCGCGCCGGCCGAACCGGGGCACGGGCAGATCCGTGAGGTGAAGCCCAGGAGAAACACGCTGTCGCGCAGCGTGACCGACCCGAAGCGGCGCGGAGGCGGCAAGACCATGGAGCAGGTGATCGTCGCGAACGTGGATCAGGTGGTCGCGGTCTTCGCCGCCGCGAAGCCCAAGCCCACCTGGCACCTCTTGGACCGCTACCTCGCCGGCGCCGAGGCGTCGGGGGTTCCGGCGGTCATCTGCGTGACGAAGATGGACCTCGCGGACGCAGGGAGGACGCGGGACGATGTAGACGTCTACGAACGACTTGGATACGCGACTGTCTTCACGAGTGCCGTGACCGGCGACGGCGTCGTCGAGATGCGCGACGCGTTGACTGACAGGACGTCCGTCTTCGTGGGCAAGTCAGGAGTGGGGAAGACCTCACTGCTGAACGCGCTCCAGCCGGGGCTCGGGTTGTACGTGAAGGAGGTCAGTCGGAGCTCCGGGAAGGGAAAGCACGCGACGACGCACCTCGAGATGTTCCCGCTCGACTTCGGAGGTGGCGTGGTCGACACGCCCGGCATGAAAGTGTTCAGCCCGGCCGATGACTCGACGGACGTTGCGTACTACTTCCGAGAGATGCGGCCGCTCCTCGGTCAGTGCCGGTTCGGAGCGGACTGTTCGCACACGCACGAGCCGGGCTGCATCATCAAGGAGGCCGTCGAAGCCGGCGAGATCGACGAGAGGAGGTACGAGAGCTACCTCAAGATGCTGTAGGCGCGTGAGACGCGGACGGGGCCCCGGCGGACAGCCAGGGGCCCCGTCTTTCTTGCCTGTTGTCCAATACTGTGATAAACTCGAGTTCTGTGTCACAGGAGGTCGATCCGGAATGCGGAACATCCCACCGACGACAGTGCAGGGGGTCGCAGTAGCCGCTCTGGTTGTTGTGTTCCTTGCCGCGTACTCATCAGGGCAACTGCTTCTGGAGGCCGAACAGATCGTCGAGTCGGGCGGCGTCGAAATAGACGTCCCTGTGTACTCTGTACCCTCGAC
>JAUWRQ010000015.1 GCA_030610515.1 Candidatus Eiseniibacteriota bacterium
CAGGCCGGCGACGAGAATGCCGGAGAGCGGCGGCGCGGGAGAACGGGCGAAATACGCCTCCTGGTCACCCAGATTCTGGAAGAGGACGATGATCTGGAGCTTGGGCGTGCTCATGATTCCGATCCTCCCTCTTCGTCGCCACGTTCGCCCGCCGGCTCGTCGGGACATCGCAGCTCGCGCGCGATCTTCCTCATGGCTCTCTCCACGACGGGCGGGGCGAGCCCCCGCAGCACCGAGAGAGCGCGGCCGCGCATCGTGAGGAAGAGGTCCCCGGAGCCGACCTCGATCGCCCTCACGATCCTTTGGGCCACGATGTCGGCGGGAGCGTAGGTGCCGGGTGGTCTTCTGGCGCCTCCCACACGCTTCTCCACGTCGAAGATCTCGCTGTCGGTGTACCCCGGATAAACGAGCATGACGCGCACCCCCGAATCGGCAAGCTCGGCGCGAATGCTCTCGCTGACGGCGAGGAGCGCGGACTTGCTCGCGCAGTACGCGGACAGGTAGGGGACGCCGTGCAGCGCGGCGACGGACAGTACGTTGACGATGAGCCCCTCCCCGCGCCTCACCATGAACGGGAGGACCTCGCGCATGCAGGCGAGCGCGCCGTAGAAGTTGACCTCCATGACGTCACGGTAGTCGTCGACCGACGTGCGCGCCTCCTCGCCGAAGGCGCTGACACCGGCGTTGTTGATGAGGACGTCGACATCGCCGAGCCGCTCGACGGCGCCCCCCACGAGCGAGGAGACCGCCGTGCCGTCGGTCACGTCGCACGCGACAGCGACGGGCGGAGGCGAATCCGGGTATCTTTCCGCAGCTTCGCGCGCGACCTCCGCGAGTCTCTCACCTCTCCTTGCAGCAATGGTGAGGACCGCTCCCCGCTTCACGAGCGGAGAAACCAGCGCGCGTCCGATCCCGGACGACGCGCCAGTTAGGATGATGCTCTTACCTTCAATGCGCATGTCTGCCGGCCAAGTCCTCGTACAGCGAGTCGATTCGGTCCGTGTACGCTTCGGCGATGACTCTCCGCCGGAGCTTGAGCGTCTGTGTCAGCATGCCGTTCTCGGGAGTGAACGGCTCGGCCGCCACGATGAACCCCGTTATGCGCTCGTACGAAGCGCCGTCCGCGTTCAGCCGCTTGACCTCGTCCTCCAGGAGTTCCCTCACCGCGTAGTGCGTGAGGAGCGCTTCGTAGGAATCGGCGGAGACGTTCCGCTCGGCCGCTGACCTCTCCACCTCGGCCTTGGCCGGCACGAGCAGTGCCACCAGGCTCTTCCTGTTGTCGCCGAACACCACGGCCTGCGCGATGTATCTGCTCCTCGCGAGGCGTTCCTCTATCGGGACTGGAGCCACGTTCTTGCCGTAGGACGTCACGATGATGTCCTTGATCCTGCCCGTGACGACGAGATTGCCCTCCTCATCGAACTCCCCCAGATCGCCCGTGTGAAGCCAGCCGTCGTCGCCGAGAACGGCCGCCGTTGCCTCCTTCTTGCCGAGGTATTCCTTCTTGACGTTGGGCCCGCGCACCAGTATCTCGCCGTCGTCGGAGATGACGACCTCGATGCCCCGCAGGGGCTTGCCCACGGTGCCGAGGCGATGGCGCCCTACGGATCCGCTGGCGATGACGGGCGATGCCTCGGTCATACCGTAGCCCTCGACGACCCCGAATCCCATCACATGAAGGATCTTCCCGATGCGCCTGTCGAGCGGCGCCCCACCGGACACGATGATACGAAGTCTGCCGCCGCCGATCTTCCTGAACTGAGAGGCAATGAGCGCGTCGTACATCCGGCAGCGGAACCGGAGCCACGGCGATACGAGCTTGCCCTGATACCGGCGGTTCGCGCGCTCATTCAGAAGCGTGAAGGCCCGATGGACGAGCCCACGCTTGTACCATGCGCCGCCTTCGACCTTCGTGAGCGCCGCCTCGTACGCGCGCTCGAGCACGCGCGGCACGGCGAGGAGCACCGTCGGCCTGACCGCGGCCACATCCTGCACCATCGTCGTCAGCGCCTCCGCGTAGGCGACCGTCCCGCCCGAGGACAGAAAGACGTAGTGTCCACACGTCCTCTCGAACATGTGGGCAAGGGGAAGGTACGACACCGTCGAGTCCTCGGGACCGATCTCGTAGCGCTCGATGAGCCCGCGTACGTTCGAGACGATGTTGCCATGAGTCAGCACGACTCCCTTAGGTTCGCCCGTCGTACCCGACGTGTAAACGATGGTGGCCACGTCGTCGGGACCGACATCGTCCTCGAGCGCGCCGCGGGGCGCCCCCTCTCTCCCCTGCTCCGCGCGCATTCCCTCCGCGGCCCGCTCACGGTCGTGCTCCGCGCGCGCTCCCTCCGCAGCCGGCTCACGGTCGTGCTCCGCGCGCGCTCCCTCCGCAGCCGGCTCACGGTCGTGCTCCGCTCGTCTCTCTCCAACGACGTGCTCATCGCCGCTCGCTCGCGGAAAGCGTATGCCCCAGTCGTCGAGAAGGATGATCTCCTCGAGGTCCGGAATCTCGCTCCTTATGCCTTCGACCGCCGCCAGGAGCTTCGAGTGTCCGACCATGAGCATCCGCATCCGCGAGTCATTCACGATGTACTTGAGCTGGTCGACGGGTAAAGTCGGATAGACGGGCACAACGATCCCGCCGAGCGAAAGGATGGCCAGGTCCGCGACCACCCACTGCGGGCGGTTCGGACTGGCGATACCCACGACGTCGCCCTTTCTGATCCCGAAGGCGCGGAGGCGTTCCGCGCCGGCACGGACGGCCGCGGAGAGCGACGCGTAGGTAACGCTCTCGAACTCGCCGTCGCGCTTGTACATGAGTGCCGTGTTCTCGGGGTGGGCGGCGGCCGCAGCCAGCACGGAAGCGTGAATCGTTCTGGGCTCAGTGCTCAAGGCCCCACTCCCTTCCGAGACTCCGCAGCTTCGTCACGTAGCGCGTGAGGTCTCCGTCCATCGTCTCGAGCAGGTTCCGCACGGAAGCCATGTCGATGTCGCTTCGCTCGCCGGTCGGGAGCGCGAGCGTGATGGCCGGGCGCTCCTGGACCTTGCCGATACGGACCGGCGGGGACTGCGCGCTACCGAGCGTGCCGAGACAGCGCTCGAGTTCGCCAAGGCGTGCCTCGGGCATGGCGAACGCGAGTTCGAATTCGCCGTGCGGCCCGCCGAGCATCATCCAGTGGGGTGTACCCGTCGCGCCGCACAGCTCGACGACATCCGGCGCGAGCATACTCTCCCAGTCGCAATCAACCTCGAAGCCAAGACCATTCAGACGCATGAGCTGGTCGAGCGTTGCCAGGACGCCGTCGCTCGTGTCCATGCACGCGTGCGCCAGGCCCCGAAGTGCCCGTCCGAACGTCAGCCTTGCGGTGGGGCGGTAGCGCTCCTCCGGAAAGAGGCGGTCGGGCACGCGGCCGAGTCTGGCGAGACCCAGTGCGTTCCCGCCGCCTGCCCGGCCGCTCAGGTAGACGGCGTCGCCCGGCTCAACGCCGCGCCGTGTGAGCACCGAGTCGCGCGGTACGGTTCCGATGGCGCAGCCGGTGAAGGCCGCCGTAGCGGCCTGGTTCGAGTCGCCGCCCAGGACGTGGACATCGAGCGAGCGGCAGGCCTCCTCGACGCCGAGCGCCGCCCGCGCCACGAAGCCGGCGTCGCCCTCGGGAGGGACGGACACCGAAAGGAGAAGCCCGAGAGCGTCGGCCCCGATGGCGGCAAGGTCGGAGAGCGACGCCATCGCGACCACCCAGCCCATCGTATACGGGTCCTGGTAGATCCCCTCGAGTATTTCCTCGGAGACGGTGTCGATCGTAGCGGCCAGGAGCAGGTCGGGACTGCCGGGCATCTCCACGAGCTCGGCGTCGGACTCGTGCGGCGCGTTCACCTGGCGCGGGCTCCGGCTGAAGGCCCTCACCCAGGCGTCTATGGAAACGTTCTCGAGGATGTCGTCCATGTGGCTCATTGCCTGCTCCCTTTGCCCTCGTCGTGCCGCGCCGCCCGAGACAGGACTCAGCGCCCCGCGGCCACCCGCCGATCAGCGCGCGGCCGCCCGCCGATCAGCGCCCCGCGGCCGCCCGCAGCCTCACTTCACCGGTCAGACGCAGCACCTGAGAGCGTGCGGCGCCACCTCGAACTCCACGCTCCGCACCTTGGCCACCTCACCGTCGGTCTCGAGCGCGAACGCATTCTCCGACTCCACGCTCACGCGGGCGGCGGTCCACGATCTTGTCTTCGGCCGCCCGCTGAACCTCCGCCGTCTGAGCGCGGCCAGTGTCGCGAGCGCCTGGAAACGCGTCAGCCGCTCGCAGAGATTGACCCCCAAGCGTCCATCGTCCGGTTCAACGGGCGTATCGTAGCAGAAGGTCCCGGCGAAGTGCGGGTTCTTGATGACACCGAGGTTGGAAACGGAGAAGGTCCCTTCGTCACTCCCGTCGATCCGCAGCCGGCACGGGATGTCACGGAACGTGACCAGTGTCTCGATCACAGAGGCTACGATCGCGGCATCCATCGAGAGGCGTCTCGCGCCCCTCACGAAGCCCGATGGTTCATTGAAGCTCGCGTTGGCCTCCGCAGTGATGCCGAGGCTCGCATTCATGACAGCGAACCGTAGTCCTCTCTCACCTCCGGCATCCTCGAACTCGATCCGGATGACGTCCTGCGCCCTCGCATTCCGGAAGTCGATCCGGACCGGCACTCCACCCACCCGCTCGCCGGGTGATGTCCTCTTGTGGAAGTCGTTGCTCGACCCCAACCCGACGGCACCCATCACGGCGTCCCCCCCCGCGTCGGCGCGGAGCAGCGCGTTCGCCACCGAGTTCACCGTGCCGTCGCCTCCGGCCGCGATGAACGCGCGCTCCCCGTCCTCGAGCGCGGCGCCGATCGACTCGACCACGCCCCCGGGTGACGCCACATCGACCGTGGCAAAATCGCCCAGGCGCGACTCTATCCCGGGTCTTACCCGGCGCCAGAGGTCGCCGGCGCGCCCGTAGCTGGCACGGCTGTTGAGAAGCACGAGCATGTCGCCCAGACCTCACGGGTGGTCGCAGACCACCGGTTTCTCCGGACGGGACCGGAGTTCCGGATGCACTCCCGCGGCTCAGACCTGTCCCTCCTCGGGCCTGAGCCTCAACGTCAGTTCGAAGAGCGCGCCGAAGAGAAGCAGTGCGATCAACCACGAAGCCTGGTTCGCGACCGCCATGGCCATGCAGTACAGGATGAGAGCGCGAACACCGTACGCTATCGGGCCGCCTACCGCCTTCTCGTCGCTCGAACGATGCACGGCGATCTGCGCGTATACGTGCATCCCGAAACCAGCGGCAAGAAGAACGAAGCTCCACACGCCCGCGCCCACGCGGGCGACGACGAAGAGCGAGAGCCCGGCCGCGAGCGCCGCGGTAACGTCACCGTAGACGGCGGCCGGCTGCCATCCGAACACGACGGGGAACGTTCTGTAACCCGTTTGCCGGTCTGCCGAAATGTCCTTGAAGTAGCCCATGACAACGAAGTTCGCGTAGCCGAAGAAGACGGCGAGGACCGCTGCCAGGAACACGCGCGAGTCCGCGACCATGAAGCGGCCCAGCGATGCAAGCGACCGCTCCCCCCCTGCCAACCACCCCATCATAGGAAGGACCGCGACAATCCACGCGTTCCACGGAGGGCCGCCCCACCAGGTCCGCTTGAGGCGTGTGTAGGTGAGAAGCCCGAGGACGGCGGCGACACCGAGGGTCAGGATCCACGGATTCAGGTAGCAGAGCGCCGCGACGACGAGGGTGAGACCGATCAGGCTCACGGTCAGAACCTGCGCCCTCGTCACCTCGCCGCGGATGAGAGGGCGGTACGGTGCGGAGATCGAGTCGGTGTCGGTCTGGAAGCAGTCGGTCAGCGCCTGCCCGAACCCGTACGAGAGGAAGAGCGCAACGAACCCCACGGCGACCCGGCTCAGTGGCATCCCATGCACGAACGAGAGCCCCACGACCCCCGCCGCACCAGACACGAAGAGGAGATAGGGCCTCATCGTAACGACGTACGCTCTCGCGAATCCCGGGGTCCACCAGGCGTGGCTCGACCGTGACATCAGATCACCCCCAGCTTCCGACCAACGCTTCCGAATCTCGACAGTGCCTGCTAAATCTCGTTGTCGGAGAGACTCGCCATCATGCTGACCCGGATGAGCGAAGCCCCAGAGGGCACTGCAGGCGGCACGATGGGGTTCACCACGACACCTTCTTCCTCCAGTGCGCCGGCCATCGTGAACGTGGTTTCGTCGTCTCCGATGAGAACAGGGATGATGGGAGTCACGGTCTCCTCGAGCCTGTAGCCGAGGTCGGAGAGCCCGTCCTTCATGAGCCGCGTCTTGTCCCTCAGGTGCACCATCAGTTCCGGCTCGTCCCTCATGACATCCATGCAGGCGAGCACGGTCGCCATCGACGACGGAGGAGGGCTCGCCGTGAAGATGAACGGGCGGGACGAAAGCTTGAGGAACGTCACGACATCCTTCGGCGCCCCCGTGAACCCGCCTATCGTCCCGAGCGATTTGCTGAACGTCCCGCATACGAGATCGATCTCGCCCTCCATCCCGAAGTGCTCGAGCGTGCCGCGGCCCGTCTCGCCGATGGCGCCGGTTCCGTGCGCGTCGTCGACCATGACGCGGGCCTCGTACTTGTCCGCGAGAGCCTTGACACCGGGAAGATCAGCGACCGTCCCCCTCATGCTGAAGACGCCGTCGGTCACGATGAGTTTGCCCTGCGATGCGTCGCAGGAGGCGAGCTTCTCCTCGAGATCGGTCATGTCGTTGTGTCTGTAGATCTTGACCTCGGCCGAAGTGAGACGGCACCCTTCCACTATGCTCGCGTGGTTGAACTCGTCGCTCAGCACGACGTCGCCCTCCGCCGCCACGGCGCTCACCGTTCCCATCATCGCGAGGAACCCGGCACTGAACACCACGGCGTCCTCGGTACCCTTGAACGAGGCCAGCCGCTTCTCGAGCCGCGAGTGAAGACTCGTCGTCCCGGTCAGCACGCGCGAGCTGCAGGCTCCGGTGCCGTACTCCTCGACGGCGCGCACGGTCGCCTCCACTACCCTTGGATGTGTCGCCAGGCCGAGGTAGTTGTTGGAACCAAGCATGATGAGTTTCCGCCCGGCCATCGTCACGGTGGGCGAAGCCGCGGGGTCGAACTCCCGAAGATAGAAGAACTGGCGTTTCTTCCTGAGCGAGTCGATCCAGCGGCTGAACTCGGTGCACTTCGTGAAGAGATCCACTGGCACCCCCCGGCTGCCGGCGAGAGGAAAGGGCCTTCGGTAAGGCAGGATGCTGCTCCGGGAGTATACTCCCTCACTGGTTGCGTCTCAAACACTCCGTGCCAACCCGTGATGAACGGCGAACCGGACGACCCCGGAGGCCTCTTGAACCACGGCTCGCGGCACGCTAAGCTGTCCTGTCTGAGAATGCAAGCGACGGACCGTCGCGCAAATGCAGGCGACCGACCGTCGCGCACTCGAGGCCCGCACGCCCTCTTCCAGAAGGTGGTAACGACATGAGCATATCCGCGGTGAGATCCCTAGTGTCGCTCGCGCTCTGCGGCCTAGTCATCACCGGATGCGCCCACGTCAGGCCATCCTCCACGGATGCGTCCAAGAACGTCGTCCTCCTGATCGGCGACGGGATGGGAGTAGCCCACATCACCGCGGCGAAGGTGGAGGGCGGGACTCTCAACATGGAGCGACTTCCGGTCGGCGGGTTCGTCACCACTCACGCGGAGGGTGCGTTCCTCACGGACTCCGCGGCCAGCGGGACGGCGCTCGCGACCGGCCACAAGACGACGAACGGGACGATCTCGCTCTCTCCCTCCGGCGAGTTCCTCAAGACCGTCGTGGAGTTCGCGGAAGAGAGCGGCATGTCGACCGGCCTCGTCACGTCGTGCTCGATCACACACGCGACGCCCGCGGTCTTCGTGGCCCACGTCGATGACAGAAACAAGGATCTCGAGATCGCGAAGCAGATCGCGTCGTGCGACGCCGACGTTCTGTTCGGTGGAGGATGGTCGTACTTCGTCCCGGACACCGAGCACGGCGGCGCGAGAAAGGACGGCGCCAATCTTCTCGACGAGATGAGGACGCGCATGTCGGTGGCCGTGTCGACCGAGGAGTTCGCCGAGCTTCCAGATCACGGTCCGGCCGCCGCCTTCCTCGCGCCGGGACACCCGTCACGCGCCTCAAGCAGAACACCCTCTCTCACCGAGCTGACAGAGAAGGCGCTCGGGATTCTGTCGGACGACGAGGACGGCTTCTTTCTGATGGTCGAGGGTTCTCAGATAGATTGGGCCGGACACGAGAACGACGAGGAGTGGCTCATCGAGGAGACGCTCGATTTCGACGAGGCGGTCGGCGTTGTGATGGACTTCGCCGAGCGCGACGGCGAAACGCTCGTCGTCGTCACCGCGGACCACGAGTGCGGAGGCTATCTCGTGATCGACGCATCTCTCGATGCGCACAAGGTGACCCGGTGGAAGTTCGGGAGCGAGAACCACACGGCCACGATGGTACCGCTTCTCGCCTACGGTCCCGGCAGCTACGAACTGGGCGGCATAAGGGACAATACCTCGCTGGGACGAATCCTGATCGGCCACGCGCGGCGTGTTGCCCCGGGGCCCGCGACGCTCGCTCGCTAGAGCCCACCATCTTCCCCACACTCACCTGGCGGGCGTCCCGCCGGGGTTCGCCGCGCTTGGCAGTGCTCCGTTCATCATCTCGGCGTGATCAAGCCTCCGGAACTCCCTTGCCACCATCGCGACCGTGACCGTGAACGCGAGGATGTCCGCGGCCGGGAACGACCAGAAGATCCCGTCCAGCCCGGCGAATCTCGGCACGATCAGAACGAGCGGTATGAGGAAGATGATCTGGCGCGACAGCGTCAGGAAAAATGCCTGCCGCGCCCGCCCCAGGGCCTGGAAGAGAACCGCGCCCATCATCTGTACTCCGACAAGGAAATACGCGGCCGCGATGATCCGGAGCGCCGGAACCGCCAGGTGTATGAGCTCCGTGTCGCGCGTGAAGAGCCTGACGAGCGGCTCCGCCAGGAACATCAGCACCATGAACGCTCCCACCGCAAAGAGCGTTGACCGGAAGCTCGATATGCGCATGGCCAGCTTCGCCGTCGAGTACCGGCGCGCACCGTAATTGAACCCCGCCACCGGCTGCAGCGCCTG